>JBKOWB010000317.1:0-7596 GCA_046724195.1 Actinomycetota bacterium | reverse complement strand
CGCCGAGATCGATCAGAACTCGCAGCTGCTCGGTGCGACGCGGGTGGGGGCAGGCGCGATCGTCGGGCCGGACACGACGCTGATCGACACGGCGGTGGGCGCGGGGGCGGTAGAGCTCCGGACGCACTCGATCGGCGCGGAGATCGGGCCGGACGCGACGGTGGGCCCGTTCTCGTTCCTGCGGCCAGGGACGCGGCTGGGTCGCAAGGCGAAGGTGGGCGGCTTCGTCGAGACCAAGAACGCCGAGCTGGGCGAGGGCGCGAAGGTTCCTCATCTGTCGTACGTGGGGGACGCCGAGATCGGGGCGAAGGCCAACATCGGCGCGGGGACGATCTTCGCGAACTATGACGGGCTGACCAAGCATCACACGACGGTGGGTGAGGCGGCGTTCGTGGGTAGCGACACCGTGTTGATCGCGCCGGCGGAGATCGGGCCGGGCGCGTATGTGGCGGCGGGCAGCGCGATCAGCGGGAACGTGCCGGCGGGCGCGCTGGGCGTGACCCGGGCGCCGCAGCGCAACGTCGAAGGGTGGACGGCCCGCAAGCGCGCCGGCACGGTATCGGACGAGGCCGCCAAGCGGGCGCAGGACGAGGCCGCCGAGCGGGCGCAGGACGAGGCCGCCAAGCGGCCGCAGGACGAGGCCGCCAAGCGCGCGCACGCGAACGGCGAGGCCGTCAAGCCAGAGAACGGCGACCAGGGGTGAGCCATCCCACCCACGGAACTCGGCATGTGGCATGAGCATGGCCGCGGGGGATACTGCAAGCGAATGACCCCTCGACCCACACGGGAGCAGACGAGCCGATGGGCAGCATCGTCGCGGAGAACCGCAAGAGTTTGATGCTTTTCTCCGGGCGGGGCTTCCCGGAGCTGGCTGAGGAGATCGGGCAGGTGCTCGGCGTCGCGCCGACGCCGTCGGACAACTACGAGTTCGCCAACGGGGAGATCTTCGTCCGGTACAAGGATTCGGTCCGCGGCTCGGACGCGTTCGTGGTCCAGTCGGTCACCGAGGGTGTGAATCGCTGGGTCATGGAGACCCTGATCATGATCGACGCGCTCAAGCGTGGGTCGGCGAAGCGGATCACGGTGGTGTTGCCGTTCTACCCGTACGCCCGGCAGGACAAGAAGCACCGTGGTCGGGAGCCGATCTCGGCGCGCCTGGTCGCGGACCTGCTGAAGACCGCGGGCGCGAACCGGATCCTGACCGTCGACCTGCACACCGCGCAGATCCAGGGCTTCTTCGACGGTCCGGTGGACCACCTTTTCGCGATGAACATCCTCGCGGAGCACGTGCAGAAGAAGTTCGAGGGCCGGCCGATGACGGTGGTGGCTCCGGATTCGGGCCGGGTGCGGGTGGCGGAACGGTGGACGGATCGGCTGGGCGGCTGCCCGCTGGCGTTCATCCACAAGACGCGGGACCCGTTGAAGCCGAACCAGGTGGTGGCGAACCGGGTCGTCGGCGAGGTCGAGGACCGGGTGTGCCTGATCGTGGACGACATGATCGACACCGGCGGCACGATCACCAAGGCGGCCGACATCCTGTTCGACGCGGGTGCGGCCGATGTGATCGTCGCCGCGACGCATGCGCTGCTGTCGGATCCGGCGACCGAGCGGCTGAAGAACAGCCGGATCAGCGAGTTGATCGTGACGAACACGCTGCCGCTGTCGCCGGACAAGCGGCTCGACAAGATCACCGTGTTGTCCATCGCGCCCCTGCTGGCCCGGGCGATCCGCGAGGTTTTCGACGACGGCTCGGTGACCACGCTGTTCGGCGGGCTGAGCTGACGGCGGTGCGTGCAAGATGCACCGAGTGGGTGATTTTTGGCAGAGAACGCGTGCCGAGAGGGCCCGCTGGGGCAGGTGTGAGCGCGGAGGGTACGCTGGTGCGGTTGCCACGGCGAGGGTGCTCCGCGGTCTGCTGAGGTTCGCAGTCCGCCCGGAGGCACCGTGATCGACGCGGTGCTCCGGGCTTGTGCCCAGCGCGCCTCCTTCGCCCGGCACCGCCGACGCCCGCAGCCCCGCCGACATAACGCAGTCCGCCGACTTTGACGCAGCCCGATCGAAGAGTTTCAGGAGTTTCTCCCGTGTCCGAGGTAAAGATCAGCGCCGAGCTTCGCACCGAGTTCGGCAAGGGTGGTGCCCGCCGCACGCGCCGGGCCGGCAAGGTGCCAGCCGTGCTGTATGGCCACGGCGAGAAGCCGCAGCACATCGCGCTGCCGGCGCGTGAGTTCGCGGCCGCGATTCGGCATGGCGGACTCAACCAGGTGTTCACGATCGACATCGTGGGCGGCTCGGGCACCACGCTGGCCCTGCCGAAGGCGATCCAGCGCGACCCGATCAAGGACACGTACGAGCACGTGGACCTGATCATCGTGCGGCGCGGCGAGAAGGTCCAGGTCGACGTGCCGGTGACGCTGACCGGCGAGGCGGCCCGTAACACGCTGGTGGTGACCGAATCCACGACGCTCGCCGTGGTCGCCGAGGCGATGCACCTGCCGAGCGGTTTCGTGGTGTCGATCGACGGTCTGGAGGCGGGCTCGCAGGTCACCGCGGCCGACGTGCCGCTGCCGTCGGGCGTCGATTTGGCCGTCGACCCCGACTTCGTGCTCGCCGTCGTGACCGTGGCGCAGACCGCGGAGCAGCTTGAGGGCGAGACCGGCGAGGCCGCCGAGGAAGCCGCCGAGCCGACCGAGGCCGAGGCTTCCGAGGACGCTTCCTGACGCAACGCGGCACCAGTCGATCAGGGAAAGTGCCGTCGGGCACTTTCCCTGATTTGTGTGAGAGGCAGAGATGACCGACACCGCGCCCTGGCTGGTGGTCGGCCTGGGTAATCCGGGTAAGGAGTACGCGGGCAACCGGCACAACGTGGGGTTCCTGGTCGCCGACCTGCTGGCGTCTCGGTTGGGCGCGAAGTTCGGCCGGCACAAGCGAGCCCATGCGGAGGTGGCGGAGGGTCGGCTCGGTTTCGGCGGCCCGAAGCTGATCCTGGCCAAGCCGCTGACCTACATGAACCTGTCGGGCGCGCCGGTGGCGGCGCTGGCTCAGTTCTTCAAGGTGCCCGTCGACAACATCCTGGCCGTGCACGACGAGCTTGATCTTCCGTACGGGCAGGTCCGCGCGAAGCGGGGCGGCGGCGAGGGTGGTCACAACGGGCTGCGTTCGATGTCGAAGTCGCTGGGTACCAAGGAGTACGCGCGGGTCCGGTTCGGCATCGGGCGCCCGCCGGGCCGGCAGGACCCGGCCGACTATGTGCTCTCCGACTTCAGCAGCGCGGAGCGCAAGGAGCTGGAGTTTCTCGTGGACCGAGCGGCGGATGTCGCCGAGGCCGTCGTGCTCCAGGGTGTGGAGTGGACCCAGAACGAATACCACGGGGGCTGACCGGCGACGGGCTGTCGTTGGTCGGGATCACCCGGCGCGGCCGACTTGCCCGTGTATGGCACCTTCAACGACGTGGCCGGCGCGGTGGACGCCGCTGGTTCGCGGTCAAGGCCGGCATGACGGGCCTATGGCAGGTTTCCGGACGTTCGGACTTGTCATGGGAGGACGCGGTCAGGCACGACCCGCGCCATGTGGAGAACTGGTCGCTCAGTTTGGACCTGGTGATCCTCTTGCGGACCATGACCGCGATGATGCGGTCATCGCGAGCGTATTGATGGGGCTGCACTGACATGAGGAGCGAGAGCATGAGCGAGCGGACGCACCCCGCGGCCCGTATCGCGGCCCAGCGCGAGGCGCTCGGCGAGGGCGGCACGCCGCCGGTCATCGACGCGGCGTTCGCGCGCTGGCTCGCGGACCGCGCCGGGCGGCTGCTGCTCCAGGTACGTGCGGACATGGGGTACGGCGACGGCTCCGCGCTCAAGGCGGCCGGTGACAAGGCCGCCCACGACCTGATCCGTACGGAGCTGGCCCGCTGGCGGCCGGCCGACGCGGTGCTGTCCGAGGAGGACGACCACTCTCGCATCGCCTGGCTGGAAGGCGAGCGCAGCCCGGCACCGCCCGAGCGGCTCGGCGCGTCCCGGGTGTGGATCGTCGACCCGCTGGACGGCACCCGGGAGTTCTCCGAGCAGGGTCGCACCGACTGGGCCGTGCACGTGGCGCTGTGGACCGCGGACAGCTCCAGCCCGAGCTGCTTGTCGGCGGGCGCGGTGGCAATGCCGGCACAGCACCGGACCATCGCGACCGACCACCCACCGGCGTACCCGCCGTTACCGCTGTCCGCGGCCACCGGCGGCCCGATCCGCATCGCGGCCAGCCGGACCCGTCCGCCCGCGTTCGTCACGGCGCTCGCCGAGGACATCGGCGCCGAACTCATCCCGATGGGCTCGGCCGGCGTGAAGATCGCGGCGGTGATCAGCGGGGACGCGGACGCGTACGTGCACGCGGGCGGCCAGTACGAGTGGGACTCCGCCGCACCGGTCGCTGTGGCCACTGCCACGGGTCTACATGCTTCCCGAATCGATGGATCTGCGTTGAAATACAACCAGGCCGATCCGAAGTTGCCGGATCTGGTGGTGTGCCGCAAGGATCTTGCTCCCCGGTTGCTCGCAGCGTTGCAGCGTCACGTCCCGTAGCCTGTTCACGCACAGGTCGGCCGACATCGAAAGGTCTGGAAACAGCTCCCATGAGCCAGACGAAGCCCTACCGGGTCTCGCATCTCGATGCTCTCGAAGCCGAGAGCATCTTCGTCATGCGCGAGGTCATGGCCGAGTTCGAGCGGCCCGTGCTGCTCTTCTCCGGCGGCAAGGACTCGATCGTGATGCTGCGGCTGGCCGAGAAGGCGTTCGCCCCGGCCCGCATCCCGTTCCCGGTGATGCACGTCGACACCGGCCACAACTTTCCCGAGGTGCTGGAGTACCGCGACACCCGGGTCGCGACGCTGGGCCTCAACCTGGTGGTGGCGAGCGTGCAGGAGGCCATCGACACGGGCCTGGTCCGCGAGCTGCCCGACGGCACCCGGAACCGGATCCAGACGCCGGTGCTGCTGGCCGCGGTGGAGAAGTACCGCTTCGACGCGCTGTTCGGCGGCGCCCGCCGTGACGAGGAGAAGGCCCGGGCTAAGGAGCGGATGTTCAGCTTCCGCGACGACTTCGGCCAGTGGGACCCGAAGAACCAGCGCCCCGAGCTGTGGGCGCTGTACAACGGCCGGCACCACCCGGGCGAGTCGATCCGTGTCTTCCCGCTGTCCAACTGGACCGAGCTCGACGTGTGGCACTACATCGCCAAGGAGCGGATCCCGCTGCCGAGCATCTACTACGCCCACGAGCGGGAGATGATCGAGCGCGACGGGATGTTCTACGCGGTCAACGAGTACTTCCGGCCCAAGGAGGGCGAGACGCCAAGCGTCATGCGGGTGCGCTACCGGACCGTCGGCGACGCGTCGCAGACCGCCGCGGTGCGGTCCGACGCCGATACGGTGGAGAAGGTCATCGAGGAGGTCGCCGCCACCCGGATCACCGAGCGCGGCGCGACCCGGGGTGACGACAAGGTCAGCGAGGCCGCGATGGAAGACCGCAAGCGGGAAGGCTACTTCTAGAGATGACCCAGGCAGTCCTCGAGGCGGACACCGTCTCGTCCCGCGGCATGGACCTGTTGCGGTTCGCCACCGCCGGCAGCGTCGACGACGGCAAGTCGACCCTGATCGGCCGGCTGCTGTACGACACGAAGTCGTTGTTCGAAGACCAGCTCGAGTCGGTCGAGGCAGTCAGCGCCGCCCGCGGCGACGAGTACACGAACCTGGCGCTGCTCACCGACGGCCTGCGCGCCGAGCGGGAGCAGGGCATCACGATCGACGTGGCTTACCGGTACTTCGCGACGCCGCGGCGCAAGTTCATCATCGCGGACACGCCGGGGCACATCCAGTACACGCGGAACATGGTGACCGGGGCGTCCACGGCCGATCTGGCCCTGATCCTGGTCGACGCCCGGAAGGGACTGGTCGAGCAGTCCCGCCGGCACGCGTTCCTGACCTCGCTGCTGCGGGTGCCGCACCTGGTGCTGTGCGTCAACAAGATGGACCTGGTCGACTGGGACCAGCAGGTGTACGAGAGCATTGCCGACGAGTTCACGTCGTTCGCGGCGAAGCTGGACGCGCCCGACCTGACCGTCATCCCGATCTCGGCGCTCAACGGCGACAACATCGCGTCGCGCTCCGACAACAGCCCCTGGTACGAAGGTCCATCGCTGCTGCACCACCTGGAGCACGTGCACATCGCCTCCGACCGCAACCTGGTCGACGTGCGCTTCCCGGTGCAGTACGTGATCCGCCCGCAGTCCACCACGGTCACCGACTACCGCGGCTACGCCGGTCAGGTCGCGTCCGGCGTGCTCAAGCCGGGCGACGAGGTGATGGTCCTGCCGTCCGGGCTGACCAGCACGATCGCCGGCATCGACACCGCCGACGGCCCGGTCGACGAGGCGTTCCCGCCGATGTCGGTGACGGTCCGGCTGACCGACGAGATCGACATCTCGCGCGGCGACATGCTGTGCCGTCCGCACAACGCGCCGACGGTCGCCCAGGACATCGAGGCGATGATCTGCTGGATGGACGAGACGGCCCCGCTGCGCGTCGGCACCAAGTACGCGATCAAACACACCACCCGGTCCGCGCGCACGGTAGTCCGTGGGCTGCAGTACCGGCTGGACGTCAACACACTGCACCGCGACGAGACCGCGCTGGAGCTGGGGCTCAACGAGATCGGCCGGGTACGGCTGCGCTCGACCGTGCCGCTGCTCGCGGACGAGTACCGCCGCAACCGCACGACCGGCGGCTTCATCCTGATCGACGAGTCGACGAACCGTACCGTAGGCGCCGGGATGATCATCGAGGCGGCGTGACGGCTCCACGACGGCCGGTCAGCTGATCACCTGTCGTCGTCGTTGGGCTCAGTCAGCTCGTCGATCGCCTCGGTGATCGCACCGGTGATATCGCCCGCCGGTACGGCGATGCTCTCGCCCTGGCCGTCCTCGACCGACTCCCGCGTCGGCTCCGGCTGCGGGGCGGTGGCACCACCGGCGAAACCGAACTCGTTCGGCTCGTTCGACTCGGACTCGACAGTCATCACACGCCTCCAGATTCGGTCCTGACCCCCGCATACCCTCGCCTGGCACTGCCCACACCGTGCCAGGTTTGCTCAGAGACGTGTGGCGCCCGCGCTCGGGACCGCCACGAACGGGGTGGGGGGCGTGAAGCCGTGCTTCGCGTACGCGGCGGCGACCGCGTCCGTCGTCGTCTCGGCGCGGTCGGCGTCGACCAGGGCGAGGACGCATCCGCCGAAGCCGCCGCCGGTCATCCGGGCGCCGTACGCGCCGGCCATCAGTGCCGCCTCGACCGCCACATCGACCTGCGCCACGGTGATCTCGAAGTCGTCGCGCATCGATGCGTGCGAGGCGGTCAGCAGGGGCCCGATCTCCCGGATCCGGCCGGACCGCAGCAGCTTGACGGTGTCCAGCACCCGCTGGTCCTCGGTGACCACGTGCCGCACCCGGCGCCGCATCACCTCGTCGTCGAGCTGCTTGAGAGTCGCCTCCAAGCTGTCCGCGGGAACGTCGCGCAGTGCCGGTACGCCGAGGATCCGAGCCGCGTCCTCGCACGACTTGCGG
>JBKOWB010000388.1:0-5346 GCA_046724195.1 Actinomycetota bacterium | reverse complement strand
CCGAGCCGCACCGCGTTCTCGACCGCGCCGTCCAGCCGGACGACGTCCGCCTTGAGGCTGCGCTCCGCCAGGTGCCGCTCGACCACGCCCGGATACGCGGTCGCGATGCGCCGGCCGCCGATCTCGTCGGCCGAGGTGATGGAGCCGGCCGGTGCGGCCCAGCGGAACGTGGCGCCACCGAAGCCGAGGTCGAGAAGTTCGTCGGCCGGCACCCCGGAGTCGATCAACAGGTCCCGGCCGGTGATGCCGAGATCGAGATCACCCGAGCCGACGTACGTGGCGATGTCGCGCGGGCGCAGGTAGAAGAACTCGATGTCGTTGGCCTCGTCGCGGCAGACGAGGTCCTTGGGATCGGTGCGCTGGAGGTAGCCGGCGTCGCGCAGCATCTGCGTGGCCGGAATGGACAGGGTTCCCTTGTTGGGGATGGCGAGGCGCAGCACGTGGGACACGCTCCTTCGGTCTTTCGCTCTGGTGAGAAACTCCAGGGGCGCGTCACAGATGTCGGTAGACGTCCTTGAGATCCAGGCCGGTCGCGATCATCAGTACCTGGGCCTGGTACAGCAGCTGGGAGATCTCCTCGGCGGCCCGCTCGGGGCCCTCGTGCTCGGCGGCCATCCAGGACTCGGCCGCCTCCTCGACGACCTTCTTCCCGATGAAGTGCACGCCGCGATCGAGCGCCGCGACGGTGGACGAACCCGGGGTGCGCTCCACCGCCTTCGCCTGCAGCTCGGCAAAGAGCTCGTCAAAGGTCTTCACGGCGCCGATTGTCGCAGCCCATCACGGGTTGACCACGAACGCCCCCGGCCGATGTGACGTGGCCTAGGCTGCCGGGCATGGTCAGCCGAAACACCCTTACCGCGCTTGGTGGCGCGACCCTCTTCCTCGCTGCGCTGGCGGCCTGTGCCCCCGCCGACGAGTCCCCCTCAGCGGGCGGCTCCGCGTCGGCCTCCGAGGCCGCGTGCCCTCCCGGCGCGCTCGACACCAAGACCGCCGGCAAGCTCACCATCGGCACCGACAATCCCGCGTACGAGCCCTGGTTCAGCGACAACAAGCCGGCCAACGGAAAGGGCTTCGAGTCCGCGGTCGCCTACCAGGTCGCCGAGCGGCTCGGCTACAGCGCGCCGAACGTGACCTGGACGCAAGTGCCGTTCAACAACGCCATCGCGCCCGGGCCGAAGGCGTACGACATGGACATCAACCAGTTCTCCATCACGCCCGAGCGCAAGCAGGCGGTGGACTTCTCGTCGCCGTACTACCTGGTGCGGCAGACCGTCATCACGATCAAGGGTTCGAAGATCGACGGCGCCACCACGATCGCCGCGCTGAAGGACGCCAAGCTGGGCGCGCAGGTCGGCACCACGAGCTACCAGGCGATCAACGACCTCATCAAGCCCAGCACCAAGGCGCAGGTCTTCAACACCAACGACGACGCCAAGAAGGCGCTGCAGAACGGCACCATCGACGGCCTGGTCGTCGACCTGCCGACCGCGTTCTACATGACCGCGGCCGAGCTGGACGGCGGCAAGATCGTCGGGCAGCTGCCGCAGGTGGGGGTGCCCGAGCAGTTCGGCATCGTGCTGGACAAGGGCTCGCCGCTGACCCGCTGCGTCAGCAAGGCGGTCGACCAGTTGCGCCAGGACGGCACGCTCGCCGTACTCGAGAAGACCTGGCTGGCCGGTACGGGCGGGGCGCCCGAGCTGTCGTGACCCCCGGGTTGCCCGCGCCGAGTGACATTCAGCGGCGGCGGATCGCCTACCGGCGACGGCAGGCGGTCCGCTCGGTGCTGGTCGCGGCGGTCTCCACCGGCGTGGTCGGGGTACTGCTGGTCGTCGCGGTCACCGGGTCGCCGGGCTGGGACCGGGTCCGGACGTCGTTCTTCAACGCCGACGTGGCCCGCGCGTCCTTCCCGGCGGTGCTGGCAGGGCTCTGGCTCAACGTCCGGATGCTCGTGGTCTGCGCGGTCCTGGCGCTCGCTCTCGGGCTGTTCATCGCGGTGTTGCGCACCCTCCGCGGCCCGGTGTTCTTCCCGGTCCGGGCGCTGGCCACGACCTACACGTACGCGTTCCGCGGCATCCCGCTGATCATCGTGATCTACCTGTTCGCGTTCGGCATCCCGGGCTTGCGGCTGCGGGGCACCCCGGGCGTGCTGGTGCTGGGCGGGGCCGCGCTGGTCGTCACGTACGGCGCGTACCTGGCGGAGGTGTTCCGGGCCGGCATCGAATCGGTGCACCCCAGCCAGCTCGCCGCGGCACGGTCGCTGGGGCTCACGTACCGGCAGACGATGCGCCACGTGGTGCTGCCGCAGGCGGTCCGCCGTGTCGCGCCGCCGCTGCTCAACGACACCGTGGCATTGCAGAAGGACGTCGGCCTGGTATCGCTGGCCGGGCCGATCGACGCGGTACGAGCCGCCCAGATCGCCACGGCCGAGAACTTCAACTACACGCCGTACATCGTCGCGGCCGTGCTGTTCGTGCTGCTCGCGCTGCCGCTCATCGCGGTCACGGACTGGGTCACGCTGCGCGCCGCGCGCCGCCAGAACGCGGGAACGTGATGCTGCTCTCCATCGACAAGGTCCGCAAGGTGTTCGGGTCCAGTGTGGTTCTCTCCGATCTCAGCCTGGACGTGGACGAGCACGAGGTCGTGGCGCTGATCGGCGCCTCCGGCTCGGGCAAGTCGACGCTGCTGCGCTGCGTGAACCTGCTCACCGAGGTCGACGACGGCACGATCCACCTGGACGGCGAGGACATCACCGACCCGCGGGTGGACCCGGATCGGGTACGCCGGCGGATCGGCATGGTGTTCCAGTCCTTCAACCTGTTCCCGCACATGACCGTGCTGGCCAACATCACGCTCGCGCCGACGCGCGTCTACCGCCGGTCCGCCGCCGACGCGAAGGATCAGGCCATGGAGTGGCTCGGCCGGGTCGGGCTCGCCGACAAGGCGGACAGCTACCCCGACCGGCTGTCCGGCGGCCAGCAGCAACGCGTGGCGATCGTCCGCGCCCTGGTCAACAGCCCGCGGCTGCTGCTGCTCGACGAGGTGACCTCCGCGCTGGACCCCGAGCTGGTCGGCGAGGTGCTGGCGATGATCCGCGACCTCAAGGGCGACGGCATGACCATGGTGCTGGCCACGCACGAGATGGGCTTCGCCCGCCAGGTCGCCGACCAGGTGGTGTTCCTGGACGGCGGCCGGGTCCGGGAGAGCGGCCCACCCGAACGGGTGCTGGGCGACCCCACCGAGCCGCGTACCCGGCAGTTCCTGGCCCGGATCATCGAGGCCGGCCGCCTGTAGGGTCGCGCCGGAAGCGTTCCGGACCGCTGTCGACGATCCGGTCAGCGGAGAACCGTGATCCGGCGCGGCTGTCGTCGGTCAGTCGGGTAGGCCGCGGATCGCCAGGACCGCGTCCAGGATGGCGACAGTGCTCTGCCAGCCCTTGTCCTCGGTCGAGTCCTCGAAGCCGGCCCGGTCCCGGGCCTGGCCGAGCGACTCGACGGTGAGCACGCCGTGCGCGACCGGGGTCTGTTCGTCCAGGGCGACGCGGGTCAACCCGGCGGTCACCGCGTCGCAGACGTAGTCGAAGTGGGCCGTCTCGCCGCGGATCACCACGCCGAGCGCCACCACCGCGTCGCAGCGCTTGGCCAGCGCCTGCGCCACGATCGGGAGCTCCACCGAGCCCGCCACCCGCGCCACCACCACGTCGTCCACGCCACACGCCTTCGCGGCCTGCTCGGCCCGCTCGACCATGTGGTCGACCAGGTCGCCGTGCCAGCGTGAGCCGACGATGCCGAGCCGCAGCCCGGCCGCGTCGACCGTGTCCATGTGCGGGTCCCCGAAACCGGCCATGTTTGCTCCCTTTGACGAGAAGTTCCGAAGGCTCAGGATCAGCCCAACGCCTCGAAGAGGTGACCCATCCGGTCCCGCTTCGTCCGCAGGTAGCGCACGTTCTCCGGGTGCAGCCGCACCGGCAGCGCCTCCCGGCCGGTGACCGTCAGGCCGTACCCCTCGAGCCCGGCCCGCTTGGCCGGGTTGTTGGTGAGCAGCCGCATCGAGCGGACGCCCAGGTCGTACAGGATCTGCGCGCCCGTCCCGTAGTCCCGGGCGTCGGCCGGCAGTCCCAACTCGAGGTTCGCGTCGACCGTGTCGAGTCCACGGTCCTGCAGCTGGTACGCCTGCAGCTTGTGCAGCAGCCCGATCCCCCGGCCCTCGTGCCCGCGCATGTAGAGCACGACCCCACGCCCCGCCGTGGCCACCCGCTGCAGCGCGGCGTCCAGCTGCGGCCCGCAGTCGCAGCGCACCGAACCGAACACATCGCCGGTGAGGCATTCGGAGTGCACCCGGACCAGCACGTCGTCGCCGTCGCCGATGTCGCCGTACACCAGCGCGACGTGCTCGGCGCCGTCGACCGCGGCGCGGTATCCGACCGCCGTGAACTCGCCGTGCTCGGTCGGCAGCCGGGTCTCCACCACCCGCTCGACCTGCTTCTCCCGGCGCCGGCGGTAGGCCACCAGATCGGCGATGGTGACCAGCGCGAGGTCGTGCTCGGCCGCGAACTCGTCCAGGTCGGGCCGCCGCTTCATGGTGCCGTCGTCGTTGACGATCTCGCACAGCACGCCGACCGGCCGCAGCCCGGCCATCGAGGCGAGGTCGATCGCGGCCTCGGTGTGCCCGGGCCGGCGCAGCACCCCGCCGGCCTTGGCCCGCAGCGGCACCACGTGTCCGGGACGGGCCAGGTCGGTGGGCTTGGTGTCGGCGGAGGCGAGCAGCCGGATCGTGTGCGCGCGGTCCGCGGCGGAGATGCCGGTCGTGACGCCAGCGCGCGCGTCCACGGTCACCGCGTACGCCGTACCGCGGCGGTCCTGGTTGGTGTGATACATCGGCGGCAGCTCGAGCCGATCCGCCTCCGCCTCGGTCAGCGGTACGCAGATGTACCCGGACGTGTACCGCACCATGAACGCGAGCAGTTCGGGTGTGGCGTGCTCGGCCGCGAAGATCAGATCGCCTTCGTTCTCGCGGTCCTCGTCGTCCACCACGATGACCGGCCTGCCGACCGCGATGTCCTTGACCGCTCGCTCGATCGACTCATGCATGGCGCGCTCCCAGTATCTTCTCGACGTACTTGGCGATGACGTCGACCTCGAGGTTCACCGGATCGCCCACGGCTTTGGTGCCGAGGACGGTCAGCTTGAGCGTGGTCGGGATGAGCCCGACGCTGAACGTGTCGCCAGTGACGTCCATGACCGTGAGCGAGACCCCGTCGACGGTGATCGAGCCCTTCTCCACCACATACCGGGAGAGCTCCGGCGGCAGGGAGAATCGCAGCACTTCCCACTCGTCGGCGGGTTCGCG
>JBKOWB010000354.1:0-4572 GCA_046724195.1 Actinomycetota bacterium | reverse complement strand
GGGCTGCGCTTCCTCACCGGCGGCATGCGGGTCCTCAACGACCATGGCTTATTGGCTCCCGCGAAGGCCGGCACCGAGGGGACGCCAGGCGCGCCGATTCCGATCTCACCGGCTCCGGCCGCGGCTCCGGTGCCGGCCGCGGCCCCCGTCCCAGCTCCGGCCCCGGCTCCGGCTCCGGTGGCCGCCGCCGGCGGAAACGGCGGGACCGCCACGCTCGCCGTGCCCGCGGCGGTACAGGTGCCGCCGGGCTACACGCTGCAGCCCGTACGTCAGATGCAGCCGCGCCCGGTGCGGCAGCCGGCGCCGCCGAGCATGACGTTGCTCTATGTGTGGATTCTGCTCTTCGGGTTTGTCGGAACGCAGCTGGCGTGGACCCTGCGCCCGTTCTTCGGCAGCCCCGGGATGAAGTTCAGCCTGTACCGGGACATCGACGGGAACTTTTACGCGGAGATCTTCCGGACCATCGGCCACTTCTTCTGACCGGTACCCTCGACGTTGTCTGCCGCCCGGGCGCCGCACAGCGTAGGCTGCACGACGGTGGAGGAGACACATGGTCCCGCCGTGGGCCACGAGGTGCGCCCGGCTCCCGAGACGAGGCCGGCGGAGGCTGCCGCAGCGGTGCCTGTGCGGCCGCGCCTCCTCGACCGGACGTTCGGCCGCGACGAGATCACGGTGCTCCGGCATCAGGTCAGCGAACGGCTGGCGGGCGCCGGATTTCGGGGCGACCGGCTGCAGGGCTTCGTGCTCGCGGTCAACGAGGTGATCACCAACGTCGCGCTACACGCCGGCGGTCATGGCAGGATCGTGCTGCGGCTGACCGCCGGCTCGGCGTGGTGCACGGTGACCGACTCGGGGCCTGGCATTCCCGAGCGCTACCTCGAGTCGCCGGACGTGCCGGACGCGTTCGAGGTGGGTGGCCGCGGGATCTGGTTGGCGTACCAGCTGTGCGACGAGGTCACCGTGGCGACCGGTCCGATCGGGACGACGATCGAGCTACGCCTGGCGCTGGCCGGTTGTGATCAAGCATCAGGCCTGGTCAACGGCGCATCGGCCAGCACCTGAACGACGCGCGAATCGACGCGAAACGCCATGCTGGGCCGTTGCGAAGCGGCGGTCATCGGGGGCGACTACATTAGGCCGGTGCTCGGACTGCCTACTCACGTGACCGCCTGCCTCTTCGACCTCGACGGCGTGCTCACCCAGACCGCCCTGGTGCACAACGCCGCATGGAAGCAGACATTCGACACCTTCCTCAAGGCGTGGTCCGACCGGCAAGGGCTGCCGTACGTGCCGTTCGACTCCGGCGCCGACTACCACGACTACGTCGACGGCCGGGCGCGCGCGGACGGCGTGCGTACGTTCCTCGCCTCCCGAGGCATCACCCTGCCCGAGGGCACGCCCGACGACAGTCCCGACGCGGAGACCGTCAACGGCATCGGCAACCGCAAGAACCAGCTGGTCCTGCAGAAGATCAAGGAGGGGGCCGTACAGGTCTACCCCGGCTCTGTCGACTATCTGCACTCGGCGAAGGCCGTCGGCCTGCGCCGAGCGGTCGTGTCGGCCAGCGCCAACTGCAAGGAAGTGCTCGAGGCCGCCGGCATCGCCGACCTTATTGAGGCTCGCGTGGACGGGATCACCGCCCGCGAGCGACACTTGCCGGGGAAGCCCGCTCCCGACACCTTCCTATACGCCGCCAAGCTGCTTGACACGCCCCCGCAGAATTGCGCCGTATTCGAGGATGCCCAGGCCGGTGTGGCCGCCGGTCGGGCTGGTGGTTTCGGGATCGTGGTCGGCGTTGACCGCGTGGGACAAGCCGAGGCCCTCCGCGAACACGGCGCCGACATCGTGGTGCAAGATCTCTCCGATCTGCTTCGACCTGTGAACACGTAATTCCCTCCAAACAGACTTCTTTCTTCAGTACCGAGAGGCACCACCGTGATCCGTGAACGGGCTTATCCCGTCGATCCTTGGCACATCCGGGAGACGCGGCTGGATCTGGATGTTCTGGCCCAGTCCGAGTCGGTCTTCGCGCTGGCCAACGGCCACGTCGGCATACGCGGAAACCTGGACGAGGGCGAGCCGCACGGGCTGCCGGGCACGTACCTGAACTCCTTCTACGAGCTGCGTCCGCTGCCGTACGCCGAGGCCGGGTACGGGTTTCCGGAGTCCGGGCAGACTATGGTGAACGTCACCAACGCCAAGCTCATGCGGCTTCTGGTAGACGACGAGCCGTTCGACGTCCGGTACGGTGACCTGCGCTCCCACGAACGGGTCCTGGATCTGCGGGCGGGCACCCTGGAGCGCACCGCCGAATGGGTTTCGCCGTCCGGACAGGCGATCCGGATCCGGACCGTTCGGCTCGTTTCCTTCACCCAACGCGCGGTCGTCGCCTTCCTCTACGAGGTCGAGCCGCTGGACGCCTCCGCCCGGCTCATCCTGCAGTCGGAGCTGGTGGCGAACGAGCAGCTTCCCCCGACCAGCAAGGACCCGCGTGTGGCGGCCGCGCTGCTCCACCCGCTGCAGGCCGAGGAGATGCTCGAGCAGCGGACCGGCGGTCTGCTGGTGCACCGCACCAAGGCCAGCGGTCTGCGGATGGCCGCCGCGATGGAGCACCTCGTGGAGGCGCCCGGAAAGCACGCGATAACCACCGAGGGGCACCCCGACTGGCTACGTACCACGGTGGCCTGCAAGCTCGAGCCGGGCCAGAAGTTGCGGGTCGTGAAGCTGGCCGCGTACGGCTGGTCCAGCTACCGCTCGCTGCCGGCCATCCGGGACCAGGTCGGTGCCGCTCTGGCGAGCGCGCGCCTGGACGGGTGGGAGGGCCTCGTCGAGGCGCAACGCGACTACCTGGACGCGTTCTGGGACCACTCCGACGTCAAGGTCGAGGGCGACCCCGAGGTCCAGCAGGCGGTCCGCTTCGGCCTCTTTCACACGCTGCAGGCCGGTGCCCGGGCGGAGAAGCGGCCGATCGGCTCCAAGGGTCTCACCGGCCCCGGGTACGACGGGCACACGTTCTGGGACGCTGAGATGTTTGTGTTGCCGGCGCTGACCTACACCCAGCCGTCCGCGGCGGCCGACGTGCTGCGCTGGCGGCACTCGACGCTGGACCTGGCCCGGGAGCGGGCACAGACACTCGGGCTGCAGGGCGCGGCGTTCCCGTGGCGCACGATCCACGGCGAGGAGTGTTCGGCGTACTGGCCGGCCGGCACCGCTGGATTCCACATCGGTGCGGGCATCGCCGAGGCGGTCAGGCGCTACGTGCAGGCGACCGGCGACGACGATTTCGAGCGCGAGGTCGGCCTGGAGCTGCTGGTGGAGACGGCTCGCCTGTGGCGTTCGCTCGGTCACCACGACCGGCATGGGCGGTTCCACATCGACGGCGTCACCGGACCGGACGAGTACACCGCGGTCGTGGACGACAACGTCTACACGAACCTGATGGCGCAGCAGAACATGTTAGCGGCCGCGGAAGCCGCCACGCGGCACCCCGATATCGCCCGCCGGCTGGGGGTGGACGACGAGGAGGCGGCGTCCTGGCGGGACGCTGCGGCATCGGTGCACATCCCGTACGACCGGGAGCTCGGCGTCCACCAGCAGTCGCAGAACTTCACCCGGCACCAGGAGTGGGACTTCGAGAACACGCCCCCCGAGGCGTACCCCCTGCTGCTGAACTACCCGTACTTCGACCTCTACCGCAAACAGGTCGTCAAGCAGGCCGACCTGGTGATGGCGATGTACGTCCGCGGCGACGCGTTCACGCCGGAGGAAAAGGCACGCAACTTCGCGTACTACGAAGCGCGGACCGTCCGGGATTCATCGCTCTCGGCGTGTATTCAGGCCGTGATGGCGGCCGAGGTGGGCTTCCTGGAACTGGCCCACGACTACCTCGGCGAGGCTGGGCTGATGGACCTGCACGACCTGCACCAGAACGCGCGGGACGGCGTGCACGTCGCCTCGCTGGCCGGTTCGTGGATCACGCTGGTCGCCGGCCTGGGTGGCATGCGGGACTTCAACGGGCAGCTGTCGTTCGCGCCCCGGCTGCCGAACCGGATCAGCCGGCTCGAGTTCTCGCTGCTCTGGCGCGGGCTGCGGCTACGGGTCGATGTGACGGGCGACGAGGTCACGTACTCGCTGCGCAACGGTGGCGGCTCGGCGCGGCTGAACCTCTTGCACCACGGCAAGGAGATCGAGGTAACGCAGGTGAAGCCGGTCACCCTGCCGATCCCGCCGGCGATGCCCGTCGGCCCGCAGCCGACGCAGCCCGCCGGCCGGGCACCGGTCCGCCGCGCGTCGAGCGGTTGAGTTTGCTGAGCTGAGCTGGCTGGCCTCGCTTCGCTCGGCGGCTCGCGCCTTATACACCGGTGAGATGCCGCAGTCGCTGCGGTCGCTGCGCTCCCTCCGCTTGGTGCGGCAATTCACCGGCGGCGCTCGCTGAGCTGCTGGCGTCGCTTCGCTCCGCGGCTCGCGCCCGGGCGCTGGCGGCCGGCGTGAAGATCGACAGAATGCCGCCGTTCCGCAGTTGCACACCGTCGTCACGGCTGGGGTTCGGGCCACCAGCAGGCGATCCCGCAC
>JBKOWB010000445.1:0-7178 GCA_046724195.1 Actinomycetota bacterium | reverse complement strand
GCACGGTGTCGATCCGGCCCCGCGCCACACCCTCCTTCATCAGTGCGCGCAGGTCGTTCCAGAGCTGCTCCCAGCGCTCCGTGCTGACGCCGCGACCGGGCACGGCCGGCGCGAGCCCGGCCCGGAACAGGATCTCGTTGGCGTAGATGAGACCGCAACCCGCCACGATCGTCTGGTCGAGCAGGAGCGCGAAGATCGGCCTCACACTGTTCCTGATCCGGGCGTAGGCGGCGTCCGGATCCGCGTCGGCGCGCAGCGGGTCGGCGCCGAGGCGGCTGCGCAGCGTCGCGACCTGTCCCGGGTCCAGCACCTCGCAGGCCGCGGGCCCGCGCAGGTCGAGCCAATGCCGGTCGCTCCGCATCCGCATCCGCACCTGACCGAAAGGGTCCGGCGCGGGCGGCACGCCGTCCGTGAACCGCCCGTACAGTCCAAGGTGGACGTGCAGCGCTAGGCCCGCCTCGAAGTGGTGCAGCAGGTGCTTGCCCACCGCCTCGGCGCCGCCGAGCGTGCGCCCGGACACCAGCGCCGCGCCGGTGGCGAACCGGCCCTGCGGGCTGCTCACCTCGACGGCGTGCCCGGCGAAGAGCTCCTGGTGCCGGGCGGCGAGGCGGTGGATGGTGTGTCCCTCTGGCACGGCCACCAAGCGTAACCACCCGCCTCGGCAGGGCCGGGCGCATTCTGCCCAGAGCGGATTCGCCCGGCCTCGACGGCACGGCCAGGCGCATTCTGCCCAGAGCGGATTCGCCCACAGGTGAATCACTGGGTGTTCGAGGTGGCCCGGGGGAAGCTGAAGGAGTTCCGAACGCCAGGTGAGAGGGTGGGGCCATGACTGTTGATGAGATCGCGATGCGGGCAAATGGCGCATCCTTTGACGACCAGGTCTTCGAGCGGCTGCTCCGCGAGCGGATCATCTTCCTCGGCAGCGAGGTCAACGACGAGGTGACGAACCGGATCTGCGCCCAGTTGCTGCTGCTGGCCTCGGCCGACAGCGAGAAGGACATCGCGCTGTACATCAACTCGCCGGGCGGTTCCATCAGCGCGGGCATGGCTGTCTACGACACCATGCAGTACATCAAGAACGACGTTGCCACCATCGCGATGGGCATGGCGGCCTCGATGGGCCAGTTCCTGCTGTGCGCCGGTGCCCCCGGCAAGCGGTACGCGCTGCCCCACGCACGGGTGATGATGCACCAGCTCTCCGGCGGCATCGGCGGCACGGCGGCCGACATCGCCATCCAGGCCGAGAGCATGCTGCACATCAAGAAGGTCATGAACGAGCGGATCGCCTTCCACACCGGGCACACCCCGGAGGAGATCGAGGCCGACTCCGACCGCGACCGCTGGTTCACCGCGGAGGAGGCCAAGGCGTACGGGATCATCGACCACGTGATCCGCAAGGCGACCGACGTCGGGGCCGCTCCGTCCCTGGTCTGAGGCCGGTTGACCGCACTACGGGCACGCATGAGCGTGCCCGTCTTGCGTCTCGCGTGTCGGTGCGTGCCCATCGGGGTATGGCTATGGCATACCCCAATGGACAGGAGGTGCTGACGTGAGGATCCCGACGTTCTCCCGCCACTCCAGTACCGATACCGCAGACGACGAACGCCCGACCGTGGCCACGGGCGACACTGCTCCCGTACGCGAGCGGATGGACGCTCCCCCGCCGCCCCCGCACGATCGCGGTACCGCGACCGCGACCGAGCCGACGGACGCGACCACCATGCGCTGGGCCGACACGAACCGCGCCGACGCCAACCGGGCCGAGGCGAACCGGGCAGCGGCCGAGCGGGACGCCGCGAACCGCGACGCCAACGTCCAGGTCGCGAGGCGCGACCGCTTCGAGCACGAGGCCGAGCGTCCAGAGGACCGGACGCCGGTCGTCGCCGGCCCCAGGCCGCGTGCGAGCCTGCTCGCCACCTTGGGCCTGATCTGCGCCGTCGTGGCCGTCATGCTCGTGCTCTCCGGGCCACTGCTCGGGTACGGCCTCGGCGTCGCCGTGCTGGCGCTGATCCTCTCGCTGAGCGGCATCCACGCCACCGGTCGCCGGCACGTCGCCGGCAAGTCCGACGCGCTGATCGGCATGGTTCTCTCGCTTGCCGCGATCGTGGTCGGCGTGCTGGCGCTGACCGGCTCGCTCTCCTGGCTGGGCACCGACGTGCAGCCGGTCAACAGCCTGCGCGAGTGGCTCGACACACAGTTTGTGAACCGCTTCTGACAACATCCGGAACCTTGGGGCGGCGCGATGCGCCGCCCCTTACACGTACGCAACGAATCGTCGCGACGGGGCCTGATCACGCAACGATCGAACGCGGCGCGCATGGTTGTTCTAGGGCGTACGCCGGTGGTTCGCGCATACCGTTGCCGGCATGACGCCCACCGCCACTGCTGCCTCCCCGGTCACCCGCCGCGGGCAGGCTCAGCCGCGCCGGTACCTCATGTGCCGGCCGACTCACTTCGCCGTGACGTACCGGATCAATCCCTGGATGGACCCGACGGCGCCGTACGACAACGCGCTGGCCGTGAGCCAGTGGGAGAACCTGCGGCAGACGTTCCTCGACCTGGGTCACACCGTCGAGCTGATCGAGCCGCTGCCCGGGCTGCCCGACATGGTGTTCGCCGCGAACGGCGCGACCGTGGTCGACGGCAAGGTGCTCGCCGTGCAGTTCCGCGACCCGGAGCGGGCCGACGAGGCGCCGGCGTACAAGGCGTGGTTCGAGACCGCCGGCTTCGACGTGTACGACTCGAAGCACACCAACGAGGGCGAGGGTGACATCCTGTTCGCCGGGGACTTCTTGCTGGCCGGCACCGGGTTCCGGACCGTACACGCCGCGCACGCGCAGACCCAGGAGATCTTCGGTCGGCCGGTGATCACGCTGCAGCTGGTCGACCCCGCCTACTACCACCTGGACACCGCGCTCTGCGTACTCGACGAGCACAACGTGGCGTACCTGCCGTCCGCCTTCTCGCCCGGCTCCCAGGCCGTGCTGCGGCGGCTCTATCCGGACGCCGTTATCGCCACGCCGGCGGACGCCGCGGTGCTGGGGCTCAACGCCGTCAGCGACGGCCACACCGTCGTACTGCCCCGGCAGGCCAGGGCGCTCGACGCCGCGCTGCGCGAGCGCGGCTATCAGACCATTGGGGTCGACGTGTCGGAGCTGCGCAAGGCCGGCGGCGGGCCCAAATGCTGCACGCTGGAGGTGCGGGGATGACTACCGTGGATATGCGTACGCCGGGCGCGTTGGCCGACGCCGAACGCTGGACCGCGCACAACTACCACCCGCTGCCCGTGGTGATCGCCGAGGGCGACGGGGCCTGGGTGACCGACATCGACGGTCGCCGCTACCTGGACTTCCTGGCCGGGTATTCGGCGCTGAACTTCGGCCACCGGCATCCGGTCCTCATCGCGGCGGCACACGCCCAGCTGGACCGCGTGACGCTGACCAGCCGCGCGTTCGTGCACGACCAGTTCGCGGAGTTCTGCCACAGCCTGGCCGACCTGTGCGCCAAGGACATGGTGCTGCCGATGAACACCGGCGCCGAGGCGGTCGAAACCGCCATCAAGGTGGCTCGCAAGTGGGGCTACCGGGTCAAGGGCGTGCCGGACGGGCAAGCCACGATCGTGGTGGCGGAGAACAACTTCCACGGACGTACGACGACAATCGTCAGCTTCTCCACCGACCCGGACGCGAAGAACGACTACGGTCCCTACACGCCCGGCTTCCGGGTGGTGCCGTATGGCGACGCGGCCGCGCTGGCCGAGGCGGTGGACGACACCACAGTCGCCGTGTTGCTGGAGCCCATCCAGGGCGAGGCCGGCGTTCTGGTCCCGCCGCCTGGCTACCTGGCCGCGGTACGCGACCTCTGCACCGAGAGAAACGTGCTGTTCATCGCCGATGAGATCCAGTCCGGCCTGGGTCGCACCGGGCGCACGTTCGCCGTCGAGCACGAGGGCGTCGTCCCCGACATGTACGTCCTGGGCAAGGCACTCGGCGGCGGCATCGTGCCGGTGTCCGCGGTCGCCGCGAACCGCGACATCCTCGGCGTGCTGCGGCCTGGCGAGCACGGCTCGACTTTCGGGGGTAACCCGCTCGCCTGCGCGGTCGGCATCGAGGTCGTGCGTCTGCTCGAGTCCGGCGAGTACCAGAAGCGCTCGGCGGCGTTGGGCGAGCGGCTGCACGAGGGGCTGAACGCGCTGGTCGGCAGGGGCGTGGTGGCCGTACGCGGGCGCGGCCTGTGGGCTGGAGTCGACATCGACCCGGCGCTGATGAACGGCCGCGAGGCGTGCGAACGGCTGGCCGAGCGCGGCGTCCTGGCGAAGGACACCCACGGCTCCACGATCCGCCTGGCCCCACCCTTGGTGATCTCGGAACAGGACCTGACCCAGGCCTTGGCCGCCCTAGCCGCAATCCTCACCTAGCAGCCCAGCCCAGCCGACCGCCCGCCCGCCTCAAGCCCGGTTGATCATGAGGTTACTGCCCGATTCCGCGCCGAAACCCGGCAGTAACCTCATGATCAACACTTGAATCCCGCGGGCGCAGGCGGCCCAGGGGGCTGGCCGGGCGGGGCTAGCGCTCGAACTTGCGGATGGCCATCGTCGGCGCCTCGGCCATTACCGAGGCCGGCTGGCTGACGCCGCCGGTGGCCCACATCCGGGCTCGGCCCACGTTGACGTTCGCGTAGAGCTCCACCACGTCGGTGGGGCCCAGGACGCGGGTCTCGTCGCGGTTGAGCGTGATCCGCTCGTCGTCGTCGAGCGAGCCGCCCGGGCGGATCCCCGTACCGTTGGTGCTCACGTCCTGCACCGTCAACGTCTCGCCGTCCAGCGTGAAGCGCGCGTGGCCGCGGCTTATCCACTTGCGGGCGTCGTCGGTGAGCCATTGGCCCAGCATGATGCCCCCGCCACCCTCGGGCGCGCGGCCGACCACGACCGGCTTCTCGGTGGACACCACGAAGCGTTGGCGGATCACCCCGTCGATGCGGACGGACAGCACCTCGACCGCGGGCCGCGGGCCGGCATCGGTCAGCTTCGTGCCGTGCCGGGGGCAGGTCGGCACGCCACCTCGCAAGGACGGCGGCGGCTGCGCAACCGGGCTGGTGACCTTGCGCATGTCGGCGAACGGGCTGTCCGAGTCACCGCCACCGCCGAAGCTGCTGCAATTCGACTCCGGGCAGCGCCAGACCCGGGCGAGGAGGCGGGCACCCATCGGCGACGGATCACCTACGGCCGGCACTTCACCGCGGCCGACGCGGGCCACCAGCACCGGGCCACCGGCGCCGGGGACGGCGGCGAGCAGCCGCCCGGGCTCGTCGACCCACGGTCGGGTCTCGCGGAGCTGCTCGGCGCGCGACCGGGTCAACACGGGCAGTCCGAGCAGTTCGGCCGCCTCGTACACGCGGTCGTCGAGCTGCGGTACCACCTCGACGATGCCGTCGTCGGCCCAGCGTCGGACGACCATGCGCTCGTTGGAGGTCAGGTCGCCGTCGGAGAGCAGGGCCCGCGGCGCGACCGCGTACACGGGTACGTTCTCCTCGGCCGCGTGCCGGCCCAGCGCGTCGATGACCAGGCCCAGCCGCAGCATGCTGGCCGGCCGGCCGCCATCGAGGTCGGCGTAGCGGACAACCTCGGACAGGTCGACCACCGCCCGGGCGAGCGCGGGGTCGGTGGTGAGCCGGGCCTCGATCGCGTCGAGGACTTTGCTGACCTCGAATCTCACAAGATCTCCTGAACGTGAGCGTGCGGCTACCTCGGGCCATCATGCCGCCAACGCCGGTAGAGCAGGAAACCGGCTCGTTAGGAGGCGTCGGCAAGAATCCTATCGATGCGGTTTGCCAGGGCGATGTCACGCGTGGTGACGCCGCCCGCCGAATGCGTGACGCAGCGAAACGTCAGCGTACGCCAGCGGATGTCGATGTCGGGGTGATGATCCATCTCCTCGGCGACCTTCGCGACCCGGTCCACCACGGCGATCGCCGCGGGAAAGCTGCGCAAGCCCACCGTACGCACGATCGCATCCGGGCCGCCTTCCCAGCCGTCGAGGACGGCCACGGCATTGCGCACGGACTCGGCGTCGAGCAGCTCAGCCATGAATCAACCTTAGTGCCCGCGTGCCGCCCGACTGTCGCGGAGCGGGCCAGCGAATGTCGCACCGCTTCGCTACGGTGAGCGCCGTGCTAACGAGGCAGCGCCGCCAATCCGGCGGCGGCCGTACCGGGAAGGAAACGCATGAGGAATCGACGGCTGGCGATCGCGGGCTTCGCCCTCGTCACCGCGATCGGCCTGGCGGGCTGCGGCCCGTCGCAGCACAAGACTGCGACGTCCGCGCCGGCGGAAGCGCCGGCGGCGGAGGTGGCCAAGCAGGCCGACCCGGCCGCCGAATTGGCGGCCGCCGCGGCCAAGCTGGGCGAGCAGTCGATGAAGGTGCGGATGGAGATGGCGGGCGGTGTCAGCGTGTCCGGCGTCGCCGATCCCAAGGCTCAGACCGCGGACATGTCGATGAGCACCGGTACGGGCAGCGGCGGCACTGACATCAAGATGCTGCGGGTCGGCAACGACATGTGGATGAAGTTCAGCGGCTCGCTGGGCACGCTTGCGGGCAATGGCAAGTGGATGCACCTGGACATCAAGGAGATGGCCAACGGCGCATACGGCGACCCCGCCGCTACCGAAAAGATGATCAAGGCGACCGCCAATGTGCAGCGCACCGGTGACCACGCGTTCAAGGGCACGCTCGACCTCACCAAGGCGCAGACCGTTGGCAAGGAGGCCGTCAAGGCGATGGGCGACAAGGCGACCGCCGTACCGTTCACCGCGAAGACCGACGAGGCGGGCCGGCTGATCGAGATGACCGTCGACATGGGTGGCATCGCGTCCGGCGCGGGCACGATGACGAGCACGTACTCCGACTTCGGTACGCCGGTCTCGGTCAAGGCGCCGCCCGCCTCCCAGGTCGAGGAGCTGCCGAGCCAGCTGAAGGGCATCCTGAACGGCTAACCGCCACCGGGGCGGACGGCACACAGCCGGCCGCCCCGGACGCTCGGTGGTGTCCCGATGGCCCGCCGTGTCCGTTTGCGACTGAGCCGCGCCGGGCACAAAAGTCGGGACCGGCGTCACCGACTGCCGGCACGGCAGGAAGGACCGACATGCGGACACGACGGCTAGCCGGACTGGGCCTTTCCGT
>JBKOWB010000146.1:0-3485 GCA_046724195.1 Actinomycetota bacterium | reverse complement strand
CATGTCGAGCGGCTCGCCGGACAGCCCGTCGCTGTCACCGGGTACGGCGAACGCGGTCACGCCCCTGGCGCGCGCGTCGGGCGTCGTCCGCGCGAACACCGAGTAGACGTCCGCGTCGGGCGCGTTCGAGATCCACATCTTTTCGCCGGTGAGCCGCCATCCGGCCCCGTCCGGGTCGGCGCGCAACGCGAGCGCTGCGGCGTCGGATCCGGCGCCGGGCTCGGAGAGGGCGAAGGCCGCCACGGCGTCCCCGGCGACGACCCGCGGGATCCATCGAGCCGCGAGCTCGGGCGGACCGGACTGCAGGATGGGATAGCTGCCCAGGCCTTGCAGCGCCAAGGCGGTCTCGGCCTCGCCGCTGACCTGGGCGATCGCCTCGCGCAGGAGGCACAGCTGGAGGGCCGCGGCGCCGCGCGGCCGGTCGTCGGTGCCGCCGAAGAGGCCGCGCAGGAGCCCCAGCTCGCCCATCGCCCGCAGGAGCGGCCGGTTGACGCGGCCGTCGTGCCGGGCGAGGGGGGCCACTTTCTCGGCCGCCGTCTCGCGCGCCCAGCCGGCGAACCGCTGGTGCACGGCGCTCAGGCGAAACTCGGCCACCGGATTACAGTAACGCACCTGTGACGCCCGTCAACGGAACGTAATCTCATCCGGATGGGTTGCGGTCGCACCCACCGACGACCGACCGTATGAGACACCACCGCCCCCACCCAAACCCACGCTGGAGGCACGCCATTGACATCCTCCCGCCCTGACGGGCGGGGATTCCCGTGGTCACCCTCGGGTTTTCCTGCCTCACCGCCGACTGCCCGTCCGGGAGGACTCCCGTTGAGGTCTTACACCGGCTCCACAGGCCGTCACCGCCAGCCCGGCGGCCAGGATGTTGCGTGCCGCGTTGACGTCGCGGTCGTGGGTGGTGCCGCATCGGCAGGTCCACGACCGCACGGTAAGCGGCATCTTCTCAGCGATGGCACCGCAGGCGGCGCAGAGCTTGCTGGACGGGTACCAGCGGTCGATCACGACCAGGTTCCGGCTGTACCAGTCGGCTTTGTACTCCAGCAACTCGCGGAACTGGCGCCACGCCGCGTCCGAGATGGCGCGGGCCAGCGTGTGGTTGGTGACCATGTTGCGCACGGTCAGGTCCTCGATAACGAGCGTTTGGTCCTCACGCACGAGTCGAGTGGTCAGCTTGTGCAGATGGTCCCGGCGGCGGTCGGTGATCCGGGCGTGGACACGGGCGACCTGGGCCGCGGCCTTGGCCCGGTTCGCCGAGCCCTTCTGCTTGCGGGCCAGCTCACGCTGCGCGCGGACGAGCCGGGCGCGATCGGCACGCTCGTACCGCGGATTGGCGACCTTCTCCCCGGTGGACAGGGTCAGCAGGTTGTCGAGGCCGGCGTCGATCCCGACCGCCCCGGTAACCGGGGCGGGCTTGATCCAGTCCTCGCACAGCAGGGACACGAACCAACGCCCGGCGGCGTCCCGCGACACCGTCACAGTGGACGGCTGGGCACCCTCGGGCAGCGGACGGGACCACACGATGTTCAGCGGGTCGGTCATCTTCGTCAGGGTCAACTGGCCGTCCCGGTAGCGGAACGCGCTAGTGGTGTACTCCGCCGAGCTGCGCGCCTTCTTCTTGGACTTGAACCTCGGGTACCGGGCCCGGCCGGCGTAGAAGTTCGTGAACGCCACCTGCAAATGCCGCAGCGTCTGCTGGAGCGGGACCGAGGACACATCGTTGAGGAACGCCAGCTCGTCGGTCTTCTTCCACGCGGTCAGCATCGCCGACGTACCGCTGTAGTTGATCCGCTCCTGGCGCAGAGCCCACGCCTCTGTGCGGATGGCCAACGCCAGGTTGTAGACCGTCCGGACGCACCCGAACGTACGGGCAAGCTCAGCGGCTTGCGCGTCGGTCGGGTAGAAGCGGAACTTGAATGCCCGCTTCACGGCCTTGGTCATGGCTCACAAGCTAGCAAGCTAACCAGTGAATCCTGCTGTGACACGCGGCTAGACGCCCATCCGCCCTGGCGGCGGATCGGTTTCCCCTGCCCTGCTCTGCAGGGTTTCCATTTCCTCTCCGGCCTGAAGACCGGAGTATCCACGGAAGGAATCTGATGACGTCCGTCGCAGATCTGGCCGCGGCCATCGGATCGGGCACAATCCGGGTCGTCGATCTCACCAACCCCCTGTCGTCGAGCACGCCCACGCTGCGGCTGCCGGAGCCGTTCGCGAACCTCGTGGACTTCAGCCTGGAGCAGGTGAGCGCGTACGACGCGCCGGGGCCGTTCTGGAAGCACCACAACATCCGCACCGGCGAGCACATCGGCACGCACCTCGACGCGCCCGTGCACTGGGTTACGGGGAGGGACGGGCACGACGTCTCCCAGATCCCACCCAGCCGCCTGGTCGGCCCGGCGGCGGTCATGGACTTCACCGCCGAAGCCTCGGCCGATCCCGACTTCCTCCTCGAGGTGCACCACGTGGAGGCATGGACCGCCGAACACGGCGCGCTGGCCGATGGCACCTGGCTGCTGTACCGGACGGGGTGGGACCAGTACGCGGACTCGCAGGAGCGGTTCCTCAACGCCGACGAGACCGGCTCCCACACGCCCGGCGTCTCCGCGGCCTGCGCCGAGTGGCTGGCCAAGAGCACGCCCATCTCGGGGTTCGGCGTGGAGACGGTCGGCATTGACGCCGGCAACGCGGGAGCGCTGGACCCGCCGTTCCCCGCCCACTTCCACCTGCTGGGCAACGACAAGTACGGCCTCACCTCGCTCCAGAACCTCGCGCAGCTGCCGCCCACCGGCGCGATGGTCGTCGTCGCGCCCCTGCCCATCGTCGGCGGCACGGGCAGCCCGGCCCGCGTACTGGCCCTTGTGGACGGTCGCTGATGCCCACGACCGTTGCCGACGTGGTTGGCCGCACCCTTGCGGGGCTCGGCGTCGGCCACTGCTTTGGGGTCGTCGGCAGCGGGAACTTCCGGGTCACCAACGCCCTGCGGGCTGGCGGGGTGGGGTTCACGGCGACCCGACACGAGGGCGGCGCGGCGACGATGGCCGATGCGTACGCCCGGATGTCCGGCGAGGTCGGCCTGCTCTCCGTCCACCAGGGATGCGGCCTGACCAATGCGGCCACCGGAATCTGCGAGGCGGCCAAGAGCCGGACGCCGCTGGTGGTGCTCGCGGCCGAGGCGGCCGGCGCGGCGGTCACCTCCAACTTCGCCATGGACCAGCCCGGGTTCGCGCGCAGCGTCGGCGCCGTCGCCGAACGGGTCCACAGTGGTCGTACCGCAGTGGCCGACACCGTCCGCGCGTACCGGACGGCGCGCAACGACCGGCGCACCGTGGTGCTGAACCTGCCACTGGACGTACAGGCGGCGGAGGTGCCCGGCGACGCCGACCGGGTGCCGTCGCCGGTGCCGCGCCCGGCGCCGGTGCGCCCGGCAGCGGACGCCGTAGCGGCCCTGGCCGCGCTGTTCGAACGGGCACGGCGGC
>JBKOWB010000220.1:0-3490 GCA_046724195.1 Actinomycetota bacterium | reverse complement strand
GGGTGCTCGGCGTGTCGCTGGGCTGGCTGGTCGGCGCTCCGCGCCGACGGGCTCGCGCCGCCTTCAGGTCGCTGCCTTCCGGCCTGCGGGGGACGTCGGGCTTCGCCCTTGTCCTCCTCGGCCGGAAGACAGCGACGCGGCGCGAGCTGGGCTGGCTGGTCGGCGCTTCGCGCCAAGCAGCTCAGGAGGCTTCGGCGGCCTTTGCGGCCTTGGCGGTCTCGACCCAGCGGGCCAGCTGCGCCGTCGCGGCTCCCGAGTCCACAGTCTCGGCGGCCCGGGCGATGCCGGCGCGCATCGTCTCCGCGAACTCGCCCGGGAAGCCGGCGTGTGCCGCGAAAGCGGCGGCCGCGTTCACCAGCACGGCGTCGCGGATCGGGCCGGTCTCGCCGGCGAACATCCGGGTGGCCGGGGCGGCGTTGTCGGCGGGGTCGTCGCCGCGCTGGTCGCCCGGCGCGCTGCGCGGCACGCCGAGGTCCACCGCGTCCACCACGGTCTCCTCGACCTTGCCGTCCCGGGCAATCCAGATCCGGGTCGGCGCGGCCGTGGTGAACTCGTCGAGGCCGTCTTCGCCGCGCATGACCAGTGCCGAGTCGCCGCGGCGGGCGAACACCTCGGCCATCACGGGCGCCATCCGCAGATCGAAGCAGCCCACCGCCGCCGAGCGCGGACGCGCCGGGTTGGTCAGCGGGCCGAGCATGTTGAAGAACGTCGGTACGGCCAGCTCCCGGCGGGTGACCGCGGCGTGCCGCATGCCGGGGTGGAACCGCGCCGCGAAGCAGAATCCGATGCCCGCTTCGCGGACCGTGCGGGCCACGCTGTCCGGACCGAGGTCGAGCGGGATGCCCAGGTACTCCAGCAGGTCGGCCGTGCCGCAGGCGGACGACGCGGACCGGTTGCCGTGCTTGACGACCGTGACGCCGGCGGCCGCGACGATGATCGCCGCCATCGTGGAGATGTTCACCGTGTTCGCCCGGTCGCCGCCGGTGCCGACCACGTCGACGGCGTCGGCGCGGACCTCCTCGGGCAACTGCACCGGCGTGGCGTTGGCCAGCATCGCCTCGACCAGCCCAGCGAGTTCGGCCGGTGTCTCGCCCTTGGCCCGCAGAGCCACCGCGATGCCGGCGACCTGCACCGGCGTGGCGTCGCCCTTCATGATCTCGCCCATGGCCCAGGCGGTGTCCTGCGCGGAGAGCTCCTCGCCCCGTAGCAGGGCGCTCAGTAGGTTCGGCCAGGTGCGTGCGCCCATGGCGGGGCCTCCGTCGGTGGATACGGGACGACAGGTGTGAAGGGTATCTAGCCGAGCGTGTGCATGGTGCCCCGTGGCACCGCGCCGTCCCGGCGGGCGCGCAGCACGCGGGCGATGGTCTGACCGGTGGTGACCGGATCGAGCGGATAGAACAGCGTGGCGTCGACCTGGGCGAACGCGGCCAGCCAGCGGTCGGCGGCGCGGGCGATGACGACACACGTCGGCGGCGGGTCGGCGTACTCGTCCTTGGTCTGGCGGGCGATGCCGAGGCCGCCGGCCGGGGCCGCCTCGCCGTCCAGGATCATCAGGTCGATCTCGTACTCGTCGAGGAGCCGGCGGCATTCCTCCCACGTCGACGCGTCGACGAACTCGAGCGACAGGTCGGCTGCGGGTCGGGGACCGATGGCGAGCCGGATCCGGTCGCGGACCGCAGGGTCGTCGCTGTAGAGCAGGACGGTGTAGTTGTCGCTCATGAGGTGATCCAGCTCCTTGAGGTGACCCGGCTGCCCGCCGATCGTACCGAACCGGTCAGTCGTGATCCGGCGCTGGGCGTACCACCGTGTCCTGGCTCGCGGCGGCGGCGAGCCGCGCCGCCTCCGCGGCCTCGGCCCGGTCGAGCGCGCGGTCGATCCGTTTCGCCTCGCGCTCGGATTGCTTGATCCACTGCAGGACCAGGATGCCCAGCATGGTGACGCTGACGATCTCCCCGCCGGCCCAGAGGATGCCGCCGGCGACGACCTGGTCGTTCCAGGGGTTCGACCAGGTGAGGTGCAGGTTCGGGTACCAATCCCCGCCGACCAGCGTCCGGCTCTGCATGATCGTCAGGCCGAGGACCGTGTGGAACGGAACCGACAGCACCATGAGCAGCGCGCGGGCCGGGTACGGCCAGCGGTTGGGCAGCGGATCCAGGCCGAGCAGCGGCCAGAAGAACAGGCAGCCGGTGACGACGAAGTGCACGTGGACGAGCTCGTGCAGCCATTCGTGCTCGAGCGTGAGCCGGTAGACGTTCGTGAAGTAGAGGATGAACGGGTTGGCGATGAACAACGCGAACGCGACCAGCGGGAACGTCAGCACTTTCACGACACGGCTGTGCAGCACGGCCAGCATGACTTTGCGCGGATCCGGGGGAAGCGTGCGCAGCGCGAGCGTGACCGGCGCGCCGAGGGCGAGGAAGATCGGGCCGACCATGGAGAGGACCATGTGCTGGACCATGTGCACGGACAGCAGCGTGTCGTCGTACGCCTCGATCCCGGTCACCGTGACGGCCGCGATGGAGCCGAGCCCGCCGAGCACGAAGGCGACCGTGCGCCCGGGCGGCCAATGGTCGCCGCGCAGCCGCAGCCGGTAGACGCCGTAGCCGTACGACGCGGCCGCGACCAGCAGGAACACCGCGATCACGCTGGTCAGCCGGACAGTCGTGAAGATCTCCGCGGGCGTGAACGGCGGGAGGACGGTGTCCCCGGCTGCGACCGCCGGAGTGGGGATATCGGCGAGCTGCACCATTCGAGGCTAGGCCCACCGCCAGGCAGAAGGTTCCACCGGGCCGCGACACGTGCCGATTGGGCCCCCCCGCGGCGCGTTGTCCTGATCGCGGGGCAATAATGAGCCCGTGACAGCGGCCTCAGCCATCGACACGAGTCGGATCCACTCGCTGACCCGTCCCAACATGGTCAGCGTCGGGACCATCGTGTGGCTCTCCAGCGAACTGATGTTCTTCGCGGCGTTGTTCGCGATGTACTTCTCGATCCGCGCGGCTGACTACAGCATGTGGCAAGAGCACACGCCGAAGCTCGACATCCCGTACGCGACGGTCAACACGATCATCCTGGTGCTGTCCTCGGTGACCTGCCAGCTGGGCGTGTTCGCGGCGGAGAAGGGCGACGTGTTCGCGCTGCGGCGCTGGTTCACGATCACCTTCGTCATGGGACTGATCTTCGTGCTCGGCCAGGGCAACGAGTACCTCAGCCTGGTCTCCGAGGGCATCAAGATCAACAGTGACGGATACGGCTCGATGTTCTACCTGACGACGGGCTTCCACGGATTGCACGTCACGGGTGGTCTCATCGCATTCATCGTCTACATGATCCGTACGACCATGGGCCGGTTCACGCCGGCGCAGGCCACCTCCGCGATCGTCGTGTCGTACTACTGGCACTTCGTCGACGTGGTTTGGATCGCGCTCTTCTCGATGATCTACTGGCTGCAGTAGCCGCCCGCACCCGTCACGGTCGACTCCCAGAGGAC
>JBKOWB010000099.1:0-4735 GCA_046724195.1 Actinomycetota bacterium | reverse complement strand
TCCTGGCCCGCGCCTGGCTGGACATCATCTGGAAGTGCTGGACCACCAACACCACCTACGACCCCGACCGGCACCGAGCCCTCCAACGACTCCTCAACCAAGATCAACCAGCGACGGGTTGACACAGGGCAACTCACGCCGCGGCGAGGACCCTGGCCTCCAGGTCGGGGCTCAGGCCTACCTGTGGGCGGTCGGCGCGCTGTGGCGGCGTACCGGGAAGGGTCTGCAGCCAGGACCAGGTGTCGGCGACGGTGTCGCCGACCGGCCGTAGCCGGAGTCCGGCCGCGACCGCCCTGCCGACGTCGCCGTTGTGCATGAAGTCGTGGTCGGGGCCGGGCGGCAGCCAGATGGGCAGGTCGGTCCACGGCTGGACGCCGGCGGCGAGGATGGCGCCGGGGTCGGTCCAGCGCAGCTCGGCGCGGCCGCCGGTGACGGCCGCGGCGATCTCGAGCAGTTCGCCCATGGTGGTGTGCCCCGGCGGGCTGACCACGTTGTACGCGCCGGTCCGCCCGTCCGCCGCGGCGTCCCGGACGAAGGCGGCGAGATCGCGTGCGTCGATGTACTGCAGCGGCAGGTCGCGCGGGCCGGGCGCGAGCGTCGGTCCACCACGGGCGAGACGCCGCAGCCACCACGGGAGCCGGCCCACGTCCTCGTACGGGCCCAGGATGAGCCCGGCGCGGGCCAGCAGGACGTCGCCGCCGAAGCGCAGGGCGGCGAGCTCCCCGCCGCGTTTGGCCGCGGCGTAGTCGGCCTCGTCGCCGGCGTCCGGGGAGGCGTCCACGACCGGGGCGTCCTCGGTCAGCGGTCCCACGGCGGCGCCGTCCGCGTAGACGGAACGGCTGGAGACGTACGTGTAGTGCCCGGCCCGGCCGGCCAGCGCGGCCGCGGCGTCGCGCACCGCGCGCGGGGCCCCGGACCAGGTGTCGACCACCGCGTCCCAGGTGCCGGCGGCGACCGGGTCCAGGCCGGACCCGGTGGCGCGGTCGCCGACCAGTGCGGTGACGCCGGCGACCGGCGGGCGGTGACCGCGGTTCAGCACGGTGACCTCGTCGCCGCGGGCGCGGGCTTCGTCGACGACGGCGCGGCCGACGAAGCCGGTGCCGCCGAGCACGAGGAGTCTCATGCCGGCGACGATGCCGAATGTCGTACCCCTTCGGGAAGATGTGATCGCTGAGAGCGCAACGGAGGAGTCATGATCGATCTCACGTTGGACTGTGCGAACGCCAAGCGGCTCGCCGAGTTCTGGAAGCTGGCGCTGGGTTACGAGGACGAGCCGCCGCCGTCCCCGTTCCGGACCCGGGAGGAGTGGGCGGCCTCGTTCGGCCCGCCCGAGGAGGACGAGGGCGACGGAGCCTGGCTGCAGGATCCGGCCGGCGCCGGCCCGCGCCTGTCGCTGCTGGAGGTCCCGGAGCCGAAGGTGGCCAAGAACCGCCTGCACATGGACCTGCGGGTCCCCGGCGGGTGGGCCGGGGTCCGGGCGAAGGTGGCCGAGCTGGAGACGGCGGGCGGCGCGGTGCTGCACGAGTACCCCGACCACCACGTGACCATGGCCGATCCGGAGGGCAACGAGTTCTGCGTGGCGCAGCAGTCGGCTCAGCCGCCGTCGCCTTCGTCGTCGCCGGAGAGGTAGTCCTCGATCGCCTCGACGACCAGGGCGTGGTCCTCGGCCTGCGGCAGGCCGGACACCGTAACCACGCCGACGACGCCGACGTGCAGCACCCGCACGGGAAAGGCACCGCCGTGCGCGGCGTACTCGGCCGGGTCGACGCCCATGCCCGCGTCGAGCTCCTTGCCCTGGGCCGCCAGGCGCCGGCCGACGAGGTAGGACGACGCGCCGAAGCGTTCCACGACCCGGACCTTGCGCTGGACCCAGGCGTCGTTGTCGGCCGTGCTGCCCGCCAGGGCGGCGTGGAACAGCTGCTGGGTGCCGCGCCGGATGTCGATGGAAATGGGCAGGTCGCGGCCGGTGCCGAGGTCGACGAGCAGGCAGCCCAGCGCCCACGCGTCGTCGTTGTCGAACCGGGTGAACGTGAGGCGGTGTTCCTGCTGTTCGAGCTTGCCGATCAGGTCAGTGAGATCGTCAGTCACGGTCCCCATTGTCGCCCCGGTCACCGGCCGCGGCGCCGCTGAAGCCAGATCCCGCACCCCGCCAACGCCACGAACACCACCGCCGCGCAGCACAGCGTTTTGATGAACATCGGTACCTCACGTTCGTTAGGGTCGAAATCGTGCGCCTGGCCACCTTCAACCTGCTGCACGGCAGGTCGCTCTCCGACGGCAAGGTACACGCCGACCGGGTGGCCGCGGCGGTCGCGGACCTGGACGCCGACGTGCTGGGACTGCAGGAGGTGGATCGGGCGCAGCCGCGCAGCGGCCTGCTGGACCTGACCGGGATCGCCGCGGAGGCGCTCGGTGCGCCGGTGCACCGGTTCGCGGCGGCGGTGGTGGGCACGCCGGGGGAGAGGTGGCAACCGTGGCGTAGCGACGACGACAACACCCACCCGCTGTACGGGATCGCGCTGGTCAGCCGGTTTCCGGTGACCCGCTGGCAGATCACCCGGCTGCCGCCCGCACCGATCCGCTCGCCGGTGTACGTGCCCCGTCCGGGAGGCGGGCTGACGCTGCTGCGCGACGAGCCCCGAGTCGTGTTGGCGGCGGTCGTCGAGACACCGGACGGCCCGGCCACGGTGGCCACCACACACCTGTCGTTCGTACCGGGATGGAACGTGCGGCAGCTGCGGACCGCGATCCGTGCCCTCCGCGCGCTGCCGGCGCCGCGGGTGCTCCTCGGCGATCTGAATCTGCCGGCCGGACCGGCCCGCGCCTTCACCGGCTGGCGGCCGCTGGCCCGGACGGCGACCTATCCGAGCCCGGCGCCGAAGGCCCAGCTCGATCACGTGCTCGCCGACCCGCGCGGACTCGAGTCGCTCGGCCGGGTGGTGCAGGTCCGCGCGCCGCACGCCGCCGTGTCGGACCACCGGCCGCTGGTCGTGCACCTGGACCGTCAGGCGGGACGCAGGTAGACGTCCTCGATCCCGTCCTCGGGATCCCACTGCTCGCCGATCTTGGTAAAGCCGAACCCGGCGATGGTGGCGAGCGAGCCCGCGTTGTCCGGGCGGATGCTGGCCCGTACGGCGTGCACGCGGGGGTCGGCGTCGGCACGCGCGAGGAGCGCGGCGAGCATCGCCTTCGCGTAGCCGCGGCGCCGGTGCGCCGGGTCCACCGAGTAAGCGACCTCGACCGTCCCGTCCGCGTCGGGCGGACCGTGGAAGCCGCCGTGGCCGATCACGATACCCTCGGGCTCGGCCACCGCGGCGCGGGCGATCCAGTCGGCGCTGGCGGGGTCCGACTGGATCTGTTCCAGGCGGATGCGCCACAGCCAGCTCTCCGACAGCAGGTAGTCGGTGAGCGGGGTGCCGGCCGCGGCGCTGGCCGCGGGCAGGTCACCGGCGACGAGCGCGGCCAGCGCCTCCGGGGTCAGCTGCACAAATCGGATATGCGGCATCGAGGCATGATCACACGCTGTGAGTGACGCGCGCCATCATTGCATTGTGCACAACCTAATTGTGGGCTAGCTTTCTCGGCGTGAACGACACCACGGGGCTCGAGCGGATGGTGTGCTTCAACCTGTACGCCGCCTCCCGTGCCACGGCCGGCCTCTACCGGCCCGCCCTCGAAGCGGTCGGCCTGACCTACCCGCAGTACGTCGCGATGCGGGTCATCTGGCACCGCGGCAGCGTCACGGTCGGCGAGCTCGGCCGGGCGCTGGACCTCGACAGCGGCACCCTGTCACCGCTGCTCAAGCGGCTCGCGGCCCAGGGGCTCATCCGCCGCGAGCGCGGCACCCAGGACGAGCGGACCGTCCGGGTCACCGCCACCGCCAAGGGCGCGGAACTGCGCGACCGGGTGGCCGATCTCCCGGAACGCGTGGCCTGCGCGGTCGACCTCAGCCCGGAGGAGTTCGCTCAACTGCACCACCTGCTCTCGCGTGTCCGCACGTCGGCCACTGCCCACACCATCTGATGCTGTCGCGCATCCGCGCGTCGGCCAGCGCCCACACCATCCAAAGGGGAACCAGCATGCAGGTCGTCTACACCGCGTCCGCCACCGCGACCGGCGAGGGGCGCAACGGACACGTCCGCTCCAGCGACGGCGTCCTGGACTTTGACCTCGCCGTACCCAAGGAAATGGGCGGGCCCGGCGGCGCCCTGACCAACCCCGAGGAGCTGTTCGCCGCCGGCTACGCGGCGTGCTTCCACAACGCGCTCAAGGGCGTCGCGCGCCGCCAGAAGATCACCCTCACCGACACGGCGATCACCGTCGACGTCGGCATCGGCCCACGCGACGGACAGGTGGGCTACGGGCTCACGGTGGCCATCGAGGCCGAGATCCCGGGGGTCGACGAGGCCACCGCCAGGGAGCTGATCGAGCAGGCCCACCAGGTGTGCCCGTACTCGAACGCCACCCGCGGAAACGTCGAGGTCGCCCTCACCATCGCATAGGGGTTCTGCCTTCTGGGCCTCTCAGGTTGACATAATGTACATTATCGACCTGTCGCTGGGTCGATGTTACCGGCGGGACTCCGCTAGGTCGTCGGGCTGGCGGACAGGCGGACCACGGGCAGTTTCCGGTCGGTCTTTCGTTGGTAGCCGGCGAAACGCGGTTGGCTGGCGATGACGCGTTGCCAGGCGGCGTCGCGGCGAGGTCCCTCGAGTTGCTCCACGGTCGCCGGAAC
>JBKOWB010000257.1:0-3593 GCA_046724195.1 Actinomycetota bacterium | reverse complement strand
CTGCGCGGCGCCGCGCTGCGCTCCCCCGACGCGCTGGAGCCGATCACCGACACATCGACCGTGGGCGAGATGGTGCGGATGGCCCAGCGTGTGCACATCGCGGACCCTCTTTACACGTACGCGGTCCGGCTCGCCGCGGCTACCCGCAACCATCCCCAGGTCCGGGTCGGGGTCAGCCCCCGCGGCGTCATCGCGCTGACCCGGGCGGCGTGCGCGTACGCGCTGATCAACGGCCGCGGCTACGTGCTGCCCGAGGACCTCAAGACACTGGTCGAGCCGGTGTTCGCGCACCGCGTCCTGCTGTCGCCCGATGCCCAGTTGCGCGGCGTGACCGCGACGGAGGTGCTGGGAGACGCGGTCCGTTCGGTGCCGGTGCCGCTGCCCGACAACCAACGCGCGTGAAAGCCCGCGGCTGGGGCGTTCTCGCCGGCGCGGTGGTCCTGCTCGGCGCCGGATTCCGCTTCGGCTATCCCGATCTCGCGCTGCTCGGCGCGGCCGCGGCGGTCGCGTTCGCTTGCGCCGTCGGCTTCGCGTGGTGGCGACCCCGGCTGATCGTCGACCGGGTCGCCGACCCGGATCGGGTGGCTCGCGGAGAGCCGGCGCGGATGACGCTGACCGTACGCAACACCAGCCGGCTGCGCGCCGCGAACCTGCTCGCCACCGACCGCTGCGGCGGCACGGACGTGCCGGTCCCGTTGCTGCGCCTGCGCCCCGGGCGGGACACCACCGTGGACTATCCGGTGCCCACGTACCGGCGCGGCGTCGTACCGGTCGGCCCGCTCCGGGTCACCCGCGGCGACCCGCTGGGCCTGATCTCGCTCGCCCGCACGTACGGTGATCCGGCCACCGTGTGGGTGCATCCGCGCATCCACCTGCTGCGGGCCGTGCCCGCCGGGATGGCCCGCAGCCTCGACGGACGCATCGACAAGGTGCCGCACGGCACGATCACGTTCGACTCGCTGCGCGAGTACGTGGTCGGCGACGAGTTGCGCCGCGTGCACTGGCGCAGCTCCGCGAAGGTCGGCGAGCTCATGGTCCGCGAGCAGCTGGACACCAGCGAGCCGACGATCGTGGTGCTGCTCGACGATCGCGCGGCCGCACATCCCGAGGTCCGAGACGGCACGGCGGAGTCGTTCGAGACCGCCTGCGAGGCGGCCGCCTCGATTGTCGCCGCCGCCGTCCGCGAGGACCTGCCGGTGAGCCTGCACCTGGTGTCCGGGCTGAATACCGGACCTTTCCTCGACGTGCTCACCGAGGCGGGGCTGCAGCGGGGCGACCTGAGCCGGAAGATCCGGCACCTGCGCACTCAGCGGCTCGGCGACACCCTGGTCTTCCTCACCGGTCCGGGCGGTCGCGCGGACCTCGGCGCGGTGAGCGATCTGCGGGGGCCGTACCCGGTGGTCATCGCCGGCCTGCTCGGCGACCGGGACGGTGCCCCGGTCTCGGCCGGCGACGGCCTGATCATCATCGAGGCCGAGGACGGGCAGCAGTTCGCCGGAGCCTGGGACGGAGTGCGCGGGTGGTGAGGTGGCTGCGCGCCGCGGTCGTACCGGTCGCGCTCGCCGGGCTGATCGCGCTGGCCGGCGTCGCGCTCGGCCGCATCTACGCCGACGCGCTGCTCACCCAGCTGGTCGCCGGCGCGGCGGTCGGCTCCGTCGCCGTCGGCGTCGCCGCACGAAGGCTCCCGTCGTGGACTGTGGCGCCGCTGTCGGTGCTGGTGCTCGCCGGCTACACAATGCTCGCGCTGCGGATCGCAACCGCCCGTGCCGACCTCACCGACCCGCTGCCGCGCATCTTCGCCGACGCGCTCGGCAACGGCATCCCGCGCCTGCTCACCGCCATGATCCCGGTCGAGTCCACCCCGGACACCGTAGTCGTGCCCGTGGTGGCGGCCTGGCTCGCCGGCCTCGCCGGCGCGGAACTCGCGGTCCGCACCGGCCGCGTCCTATTAGGCTGCCTGCCGGCGGTCGCGCTCTACGCCGGCGCGCTGTACGTCGTCGGCCCCAACGCGGCCGCCGCCGGCTGGCCGACGTTCGCGTTCGCCGGGCTCGTCGTGGTCGCTCTCGCGACCACCGCAAAACCAAGCGACGGTACGGCGGTGAGCGACGTCCCCGCGACCGCCCGCGCGGCCATGCGGGGCCGCGCGCTGGTCGGGGCGGCCGCCGGGCTGATCATCGTGGTCGGCCTGATCGTCGTGGTCGGCCCGTGGGTCAGCGGCCGGGTCGCGGCCACGCCCGTCGATCCCCGCAAGTACGTCGAACCGCCGCAGGTGGACAGCCTCGACGAGAGCCCGCTGAACCGGATCTCCGGGTGGGCCCTGACCCCAGCGCAGAAGCTGCTGGAGGTGCGCACCGGCGCACCGGTCCCGACACCCAGCGCCGCCCCGACCGGAACGGACGCGCCGGCCGTCGCCGGATCGGCGACCAGGCGACTGTGCCTGGCCGTGCTGCCGGACTACGACGGCGTCACGTGGCGGGTCGGCGCGACATACCGCAACGCCGGGCGGGTGCTACCACGACTGCCGGCCCTGCCCGGCGCCTCGATCACCGAGGTTCACCAGGAGATCACGGTGGACGGGTTGACCGGCCGGCTGCTGCCGGTGGTGCCCGCGCCGGCCGCCGTCGAGGGCGCCCGGGTGGCGTACGACGCGGCGACCGGCACGCTGATCCGCCCGGAGGGACTCACGCCCGGGCTGACCTACTCGGTGACCTCCGAGGTGCAATCCCCCGACCTCAACCTGCTGACCACGGCGGACGCGCCGTCCGGTGACGCGGTCGCCCGTTTCCTCAGAGTCGGCGCCGGCGTGCCCGACCAGATCCAGCGCCTCGCCGACCACCTCGCCGACGGCAACGGCGCTGCGTTCGACCGGGCCACTGCCATCGAGGAGTTCCTGGCCGAGCACTACCGCAAGGTCCCCGACGCGCCGAGCGGCCACGCGTACCCGAACCTGCAGTTCTTCCTGTTCGGACCGCGCGAACAGGGCGGGCAGCGCGGCACCTCGGAGCAGTTCGCGGCGTCGTTCGCGCTGCTCGCGCGGCTGACCGGGCTGCCCAGCCGGGTCGTGGTGGGCTTCGACGTGCCCAGGGGCGGCGGCACGGTCACCGCGGCCGACGCCGTCGCCTGGCCTGAGGTGCTGTTCACCGACCTGGGCTGGGTGCCGTTCGACCCGATGCCGAAGAGCAAAGACCCGCGCCCGGTCGAGGAGGACTTCACGCCGAAGCCGTCCACGCCGCCACCCACCACCACGGAGGCACCGCCCAGCGACGCGCCCAGCGCGTCCGCGCCGCCGGCCGTGCTGGCCGCCGAACCCGGCGCCGGACCACCGGCCGCGCTGGTGGCGGGCGGAGCGTCCGGATCCGTGCTGTTCCTGCTGGCCACCGCGGGCTTCGCGGTGGTGCTCATGCGCCGCTCGCTGCGCCGGCGCCGGCTGACCCTGGGCAACCCGGACGAACGGATCGCGGGCGCTTGGTACGAGTTCACGGACGCACTGCGTCTCGACGGTCGCCCGGTGCCGGCGCACCTGGCCGCGACGGAGGCCGCGGCGTTCGCGGCCGCCCCGCCCGTACCGCGCCCGCCGGCACGCAGGTCGGTGC
>JBKOWB010000176.1:0-4830 GCA_046724195.1 Actinomycetota bacterium | reverse complement strand
CCGTCAGATCTCGTCGATCAGGTCCGCGACGGATTCGACGATGCGTGATGGGCGGTAGGGGTAGCGTTCGGTTTCCGCGCGGGTGCTGATGCCGGTGAGCACCAGGATGGTCTCCAGGCCGGCCTCGAGACCGCAGAGGATGTCGGTGTCCATGCGGTCGCCGATCATCGCCGTGCTCTCCGAGTGCGCCTCGATGGTGTTCAGCGCCGAGCGCATCATCATCGGGTTGGGCTTGCCGACGAAGTACGGGTCGACGCCGGTGGCCTTGGAGATCAGCGCGGCGACCGAGCCCGCCGCCGGCAGGGCGCCCTCCGCGGACGGCCCGGTCGGGTCGGGGTTGGTGCAGATGAACCGGGCGCCGTCGTTGATCAGGCGGACGGCCTTGGTGATGGCCTCGAAACTGTAGATGCGGGTCTCCCCCAGCACGACGTAGTCGGGCTGGAAGTCGGACAGCACGTAGCCGACGGCGTGCATGGCGGTGGTCAGTCCGGCCTCGCCGATCACGTACGCGGTTCCGCCGGGGCGCTGGTCCCCGAGAAACTGCGCGGTGGCCAGCGCGGCCGTCCAGATGGACTCCTCGGGCACGTCGAAGCCCATCCGGGCGAGCCGGGCCTGCAAGTCACGCGGCGTGTAGATGGAATTGTTGGTCAAGATCAGGAACGGCTTGCCGGAGGCTTTCATCCGGTTGACGAACTCCGGCGCTCCGGGCACCGGCTGCCCCTCGTGGACGAGGACACCGTCCATGTCGGTCAACCAGCTCTCGATGGCCTTGCGCTCCGTCATGGTGCTCCTCGGCGTTGTGGGGATGGGCAGCAACCGGCCGGGCAGACGTCCCAGATCGGCAGCGTACCGAGCCGTTCCCGCGGGCCGCCGCCGGTCCGCTCGGTGACCAGCGATCGGATCATCGCGACGAAACGCGGGTCGGTGCCGGGCGTCCCCGCGCGGGCGTAGCCCATGCCCAGCTTGGCGGCGGTCTCCGCCGCCTCGTTGTCCAGGTCCCAGATCACCTCCAGGTGATCCGACACGAAGCCGATCGGGCTGACCACCACGTCGGTGACGTCCTGCTCGGCGAGTGCCGCGAGGTGGTCGTTGATATCCGGCTCGAGCCACGGCACCTGCGGCGGCCCGGAACGGCTCTGCCAGACCAGGTCCCAGGACAGCTCTGGCGCGGCCTCGGCGTGCACGAGCGCGGCCGTCTCGTGCAGCTGGGCGGTGTAGCGGCCGCCGTCCGGGCCCGCGCTGGCCGCCATCGAGGTCGGGATGGAGTGCGCGGTGAAGACGATCCGGGTGCTGGCGTGCCGGGCCGGGTCCAGCTTGCCCAGCGCGGCGCGGACCGCGTCGGCGTGCGGCCGGACGAAGCCGGGGTGGTCGTGGAACTGGCGCAGCTTGGTGATCGCCGGCGCGCCGGGGCCGACGTGTGCGCGGGCCGCCGCGATGTCGTCCCAGTACTGCCGGCAGGACGAGTAGCCGCCGTACGCGCTGGTGGCGAATCCGAGCGCGTTGGTGACGCCGTCGTCACGCATCTGCGCGACGGTGTCGGCAAGCATCGGTCGCCAGTTCCGGTTTCCCCAGTAGGTGGGTAGCGCGATCCCGTTGGCGGCGAAGTCGGCGTCGATCGCGTCCAGCAGGTCGCGGCATTGCTGGTTGATCGGGGACACGCCGCCGAAGTGGTAGTAGTGCTCCGCCACCTCGGCGAGGCGCTCGTCGGGCACGCCGCGGCCTCGCGTCACGTTGCGCAGGAACGGCATCACGTCGTCGGGGTGTTCCGGCCCACCGAATGAGAGCAGCAGGAAAGCGTCGTAGGGCACCTCGCCATCCTCTCTCGCCAGCACCGCCCGCCCGACCGCACCCGGCGACCATGGGGTTGCGCCGCCGCATTTCAGACAGATCGCCCGCACAACGTCATGATCGCGCGGCGAAGGGGGCGGGACAGGAGGGCGGGGGTCAGGCACCCAGCGCGTGATAGCCGCCGTCGACATGCACCATCTCGCCGGTCGTCGCCGGGAACCAGTCGGACAGCAGGGCACAGATCGCCCGGGCGGCCGGCATCTGGTCGTCGAGATCCCAGCCCAGCGGGGCCCGTTCCGCCCAGGCGTCCTCGAACTGCTCGAAGCCCGGGATCGACTTGGCGGCCATCGTGCGCAGCGGGCCGGCGGATACCAGGTTGCTGCGGATGCCCTGCTTGCCCAGGTGTAGCGCGAGGTAGCGGGACGCCGACTCAAGGCCGGCCTTGGCCACCCCCATCCAGTCGTACACCGGCCAGGCCTTGGTCGCGTCGAACGTCAGCCCGACGATGCTGCCGCCGGCGCTCATCAGCGGCAGGCAGGCGGCGGCGAGCGACTTGTACGAGTACGTCGACACCTGCAAAGCCGTGGCGACGTCCGGCCACTGGGCGTTCAGGAATTCGCCGCCGAGCACGCTTTGCGGCCCGAACGCGATCGAGTGCACCACGCCGTCGAGGCCGTCGACGTGTTCGCGGACCCGGTCGGCCAGCCGGTCGAGGTGCTCCTGGTTCGTCACGTCCAGCTCGATCACCGGCGCCGGTTCCGGCAGGCGCTTCGCGATCCGCTCGACCAGCGACAGTCGGCCGAAACCGGTGAGCACGACGGTGGCGCCGTTCTCCTGGGCGAGCTTCGCCACCGAGAACGCGATCGAGGCGTCGGTGATGACGCCGGTCACGAGCAGCCGTTTGCCGGCCAGCAGTTCTGACACGATCTCTCCCGAATAGAAAGGCTCAGTGGCCCATGCCGAGGCCGCCGTCGACCGGCAGTACGGCGCCAGAGATGTACGCGGCGCTGTCGCCCGCGAGGAACAGCGTGGCCGCGGCCACCTCGTCCGGGTGAGCCAGCCGCCCCGCCGGTACCGCCTTGATGATCTCCGCTTTGCGTGCGTCGGGCAGCACATCGGTCATCTCGGTCTCGATGAAGCCCGGCGCGACCACGTTCGCCGTGATGTTGCGGCTGCCCAGCTCGCGGGTGATCGAGCGGGCCATGCCGACCAGGCCGGCCTTGCTGGCGGCGTAGTTGACCTGGCCGGGGCCGCCGTACAGGCCGACCACCGAGGAGATGAAGATGATCCGCCCCCATCTGGCCCGCAGCATCTTCGCGCTGGCCCGCTTCGCGCACCGGAACGCGCCGGTCAGGTTGGTGTCGATCACGCGCTCGAACTGCTCGTCGGACATCCGCACCAGCAGCGTGTCGTCGGTGATGCCGGCGTTGGCGACCAGCACCTCGACCGGACCGAGTTCGGCCTCCACGGTCGTGAACGCCGCGTCGACGGCCGCGCTGTCGGTGATGTCGCACTGGACGCCGAACAGGCCCTCGGGCGCACCGCTGCCGCGGTGCGTGACCGCCACCCGGTCGCCCTGCTTGGCGAACGCTCGCGCGATGGCGAGTCCGATGCCGCGGTTTCCTCCGGTCACCAACACGGTCCGAGCCAACGGGAGCTCCTTCATACCCAGGTAGGGGTGCCGGATGGCACCGCAGGGGCACGACGCGGCGGCGACACCGCCGTAACCTGCTGGGAATGGAGACTAGCGGTCCGGCGATCGCTCGCGAAGTCGCGGGCCCGCTGCTCCGGCTGCTCTGGGGTCCGGACCGCCGGCGGCCGCCGGCCCGGCGGCCCCGCTGGATCAAACACAGCACGTACGTGCTGCCGCTGGGTCTCCTGGCACTGGTGGGCCTGGGCTTGTCCGCCGGTGCATACCTGCAGGAAACGCGTGGCATCGGGCAGGCCCTCACGGTCGTGCTCGCCGCCGGGTCGGTGCTCCCGGTCGCGCTGATATTCCGCGCGCCGTTGCTGGCCTGGCGGATCGCGTACGTGATGGAGTTCCTCGGCGTCCTGGACGCCAAGCCGTCCGAGGCGTGGCCGTGGAATCCGGTGCAGATTCTCGGATTCCTGGTCGTGCTCGGCGCGCTCGCCCTGGTCGAGGACACCGGCGTCACCGCCTGGGCCACCGCGTTCAGCCTCGTGCCGGTGTTCCTGTTCGCGGAACCCGCCAACGCCTGGGGCGCCGCCATCCTGCTGGTGGCGATCGCGCTGCTCGGCAACACGGTGGTCCGGCGCCGGCAGAGCCGCCGGCTACTCGCCGAGCAGGCCGAACTGAACCAGCTCGAGCGGGCCCGCCGGTCCGTGCTCGAGGAGCGGGCCCGGATCGCCCGGGAGATGCACGACGTGGTGGCCCACCACATGTCGATGATCGCGGTGCGGGCGGAGACCGCCCCGTACCGGGTTACCGGGTTGCCCGACCCGGCTCGCGAGGAACTGGCCACGATCGCGACGGCCGCCCGGGCCGCGCTGGCCGACATGCGGCGGCTGCTCGGGGTGCTGCGGGCGGAGGCCGACGAGACGCCGCGAGCGCCGCAGCCCGGGCTCGGCGACGTTCATGAGCTGGTGGAGACGGCCCGCCGCGCGGGCATGCCGGTCACCGTCACGCTGCGCGACGCGGATGGCGTGCCGGAGGCGGTCGGGCTGGCCGCGTACCGGATCGTGCAGGAAGCCCTGGCCAACGCGGCCCGGCACGCGCCCGGCGGCATGGTGCGGATCGTCGGCCGCGTGGCCGGCGACCGGCTCGAGCTGGCCGTGCGCAACAGCCCGGCCGTGCCCGGCATCGATCCGCCGTCGCTGCCGGCCGGCGGAAGCGGGCACGGCCTGGTGGGCATGCGTGAGCGTGCCGCGCTGCTCGGTGGCTCGCTGTCCGCGGGTCGCGACGACAGTGGCGGCTACACGGTCACCGCGGTCCTACCGTTCGGCGGCGGCGAGGAGCCGGAATGATCAAGGTGCTGATCGCGGACGACCAGGCGATGGTGCGGCAGGGCTTCGGTGCGCTGC
>JBKOWB010000092.1:0-11936 GCA_046724195.1 Actinomycetota bacterium | reverse complement strand
CGGTAGCGGTGTTCGAGGCGGCCGGTGGTGGCACGGCCTCGGTCAGGTACCGACGTAGGCCGCGAGGTGCTCGCCGGTGAGGGTGGAGCGGGCGGCGACGAGGTCGGCGGGCATGCCCTCGAAGACGATCCGTCCGCCGTCGTGGCCAGCGCCGGGGCCGAGGTCGATGATCCAATCGGCGTGCGCCATGACGGCCTGGTGGTGCTCGATGATGATGACCGATTTGCCGGAGTCCACGAGTCGGTCGAGCAGGCCGAGCAGCTGCTCGACGTCGGCGAGGTGGAGGCCGGTGGTCGGCTCGTCGAGGATGTAGATGTCGCCCTTCTCGCCCATCTGGGTGGCCAGCTTCAGCCGCTGCCGTTCGCCGCCGGACAGAGTGGTGAGCGGCTGGCCGAGGCTGAGGTAGCCGAGCCCGACGTCGGCAAGCCGGTCGAGAATCTTGTGGGCGGCCGGCGTGCGTGCCTCGCCGACCTCGAAGAACTCCTCGGCCTCGGTGACCGGCATGGCGAGGACCTCGGCGATGTTGCGGCCGCCCAGCGTGTACTCCAGCACGGCCGCCTGGAAACGCTTGCCTTCGCACTCCTCACAGGTGGACTCGACGGTGTTCATGATGCCCAGGTCGGTGTAGATGACGCCGGCGCCGTTGCAGGTGGGGCAGGCGCCCTCGGAGTTGGAGCTGAACAGTGCCGGCTTCACGCCGTTGGCCTTCGCGAACGCCTTGCGGATCGGCTCGAGCATGCCGGTATACGTCGCCGGGTTGCTACGTCGGGAACCACGGATCGCGCCCTGGTCGATCACCACCACGCCGTCGCGGCCGGCGACCGAGCCGTGGATCAGCGAGCTCTTGCCGGAGCCGGCAACGCCCGTGACCACGCAGAGCACCCCGAGCGGGATGTCGACGTCCACGTTCTGTAGGTTGTGCGTCGACGCGCCGCGGACCTCCAGTGCGCAGGCGGACGACCGCACCGCTTCCTTGAGGGTCGCCCGGTCGTCGAGGTGGCGGCCGGTGATGGTGTCGCTGCGGCGGAGCCCGTCCACGGTGCCCTCGAAGCAGACGGTGCCACCCGCCGTTCCGGCGCCCGGTCCGAGGTCGACGACGTGGTCGGCGATCGCGATCGACTCGGGCTTGTGCTCCACGACGAGCACGGTGTTGCCCTTGTCGCGCAGCTGCAGCAGCAGCTCGTTCATCCGTTCGATGTCGTGGGGGTGCAGGCCGATCGTGGGCTCGTCGAAGACGTAGGTGACGTCGGTGAGGGCCGAGCCGAGGTGCCGGATCATCTTGGTGCGCTGGGCCTCACCGCCGGACAGCGTGCCCGACGGCCGTTCGAGCGAGAGGTAGCCCAACCCGATCTCCGCGAACGAGTCGAGCAGGTGCTGCAGCCCGGCGAGCAACGGGGCCACCGACGGCTCGTCGAGCTCCCGGATCCAGTCGGCCAGGTCGGTGATCTGCATCGCGCAGAGGTCGGCGATGTTCTTTCCCTTGATCTTCGACGACCGGGCCTGGATGCTCAGCCGGGTGCCGTCGCACTCGGGGCAGGTCGTGAACGTCACCGCCCGCTCGACGAAGGCGCGGACGTGCGGCTGCATGGCGTCAACGTCTTTGGCGAGCATGGACTTCTGGATCTTCGGGATGATGCCCTCATAGGTGAGGTTGATGCCCTCGACCTTGATCTTGGTAGGCTCCTCGTAGAGCAGCTTATGGAGCTCCCGCTTTGTGAACTTCCCGATCGGTTTGTCCATGTCGAAGCCGGCGCCGGCGAAGATGCGGCCGTACCAGCCGTCCATGCTGTAGCCGGGGATGGTGAGCGCGCCATCGCTGAGCGACTTGGTGTCGTCGTACAGCGCCGTCAGGTCGAAGTCGTTGACCGAGCCCATGCCTTCGCAGCGCGGGCACATGCCGCCGAGCCGGCTGAAGGTCGCCTTCTCCGCCTTGGTCTTGTCGCCGCGCTCGACGGTGATCGCGCCGCTGGCCCGCACCGTCGGGATGTTGAACGAGTACGCGTTCGGCGAGCCGATGTGCGGCTTTCCCAGCCGGCTGAAGAGGATGCGCAGCATCGCGTTCGCGTCCGTTGCGGTGCCGACGGTGGACCGGGGATTGGATCCCATCCGCTCCTGGTCCACGATGATCGCCGTCGTCAGACCGTCCAGGACGTCGACCTCCGGCCGGGACAGCGTCGGCATGAAGCCCTGCACGAACGCGCTGTAGGTCTCGTTGATCATCCGCTGCGACTCGGCGGCGATCGTGCTGAAGACCAGCGAGCTCTTGCCCGAACCGGAGACGCCGGTGAACACGGTCAGCCGGCGCTTCGGGATCTCGACGCTGACGTCCTTGAGGTTGTTCTCGCGGGCGCCCTGCACGCGGATCAGATCGTGGCTGTCGGCAGCCTGCCGCGCAGGCGACTGCGTGTGCGTCCTCGTGGCCATGCTCATCGTCTCCATCTGTTGCGCGGGGGCGCCTTCGCGGCCTCCGTCGGCGTCGCCTGGCTCGATCTAACCAGCTTCGAGCAGTACGTCGGTTCTCGTTCGCTTCGGCCCGAGGAGCCGCTGAGCCCCGGCCGCGCGGCGGTGCCCGGTGTCGCGACGACGGCTATGCGCGGGAGCGGGGCTCGGCACTCATCAGTCCTGGAGCAGCCCGAGGACGTTGCCATCGGGGTCGGTGACGGTGGCCACCAGGCGGCCGCCACCGACGTTGTGCGCGGGCTCCTTCACGGTAGCGCCCGCGGCGGTCACCTCGGCCAGCTTCGCCTCGATATCCGGCACGTGCCAGTAGGCCACCGGTGCGGTCATGCCCTGCGGTCCACCGCCCGGCACCAGCCCGATGTGCTGGCCTGCGGCCTCGAAGCCGACGTAGTAGGGTCCGTCGGCCTGCGGCGGTACGCCGAGCAGGGCGGCGTACACCTCCTTGGCCTTCGCCAGGTCGGAGACGGGATGCAGCACGGTCTTGATTCCCTGGGTGGAAGAGCCGGTCATGATCACTCCTGAGGTCGTGGGTCGTCGTGCGGGAGGACGTCCGCGCGAATGGTGATGTCCATGGCGGTCACGCTAGCTGCGGCTCGGCGGTCCGCGCTTCTTGATTCCTGATCGGTCTGGTCACCTGTTTCGCGACGCACGGACGTGGCACTAACTCCGGTCCATCTCGGCGTGCACCAGCAGGTGGAACGCCTGCGCCTCGGTGGAGGTGCCGGGGCGATCGAAGGTCGGCGAGCCGCACGCGCCCGTGACCAGCCCGAGCGCGTCGACCCGCCGCCCCGCCGCGGCGGCCAGATCTCGGCCGGTGTCCCGATAGGACTGCGGAAGCCAGCCGTCCGCGGCACCGACCAGGGCCGCGTAGGCGAACATCTGTGCCGCGTTGGTCTCCACGAACGTCCCCGGGTCGTCGAGCACGTCGTGGAACAGCCCGTCCGCCCGGCGGTACGCCAGGCACGCGTCGAGCACCTCGCGTACGTGCACCGCAAGATCATCGTAGGGCAGCGAGGGCACCAGCCGCAGAGCCCGCGCGATGCCTGCCACGACCCACCCGTTGCCGCCGCCCCAGCGATCCGCGCGGCGCAGCGCGCCCGCGTCCTCCGACCAGATCGCCGAATACAGGCCGTCCCGGCAGAGCCGTTTGCGATGCCCCTCGACCTGGAGCAGGGCGAGATCTTCACGGCCGGCCATGGCGAGGAACGGCACCACCATGTAGATGGTGTCGGCCCACATCTCGCGACCCGACAGCAGGTGGAACAGCGTGCCGTCGGCGGCCCGCGGCGCGTCGTGCGCGAGCCATTCGAGCTGGCGCCGGGCCGCGTCGGCAAAACCCGCGGCGAGTACGGCCTCACCGCACGCCGCGCCGTTGACGGAACCGTCCTCGCCGACGTCGGCCAGCCGGCCGTCCGCGGCCTGCCGGACGACCGCGGCGTCGGCCAGCAGCGTCGCCAGGTCATGGCGCCCGAGGTCGAGGGCGGCCTGCGCGGCCACGCCCTGCTCCCACGACTGCCGTTGCATGGCCAGCATGGCGGTGAGCACCCGATCGGTCCTGTTATCCCGGACGTTCATGTGAACAGCGCGCTTACCGACTCGCCGTTGTGGATGCGGCGCATCGCCTCGCCCAGCGCGGGCGCGACCGACAGCACGGTCAGCTTGTCGGTACGCTTCGACTCCGGGATCGGCACCGTGTTGGTGCAGACGATCTCCTCGACGTCCTTCTCGGCGGAGAGCCGCTGCATCGCGTCGCCGGTGAACAGGCCGTGTGTGCATGCCACCCGGACACTGCGGACGTTCCGCTCGCGGAGCCGGGCCAGCAGCTCGAAGAGCGTGCTCCCCTTGGCGATCTCGTCGTCCAGCACGATGACGTCGCGGTCGGTGACCTCGCCGATGACGGAGCTGATCACGACCTTGTCGTCGGCGAACCGCTGCTTGGCACCCACGGCCACATCGATCCCGAGAATCCGGGCGAACGCCGCGGCCTCCTTGGCGTTGCCCAGGTCGGGTGAGACCACGATGGTGTTGCTCAGGTCGTACCCGCGGAAATGATGCGCCAGCTCGCGCTGCGCGTGCAGATGGTCGACCGGGACGCTGAAGAACCCATGCACTTGCGGCGAGTGCATCGTCATGGCCAGGATCCGGTCGGCGCCCGCGGTGGCGAGCAGGTCGGCGACGAGACGGCCGCCGATCGAGATGCGCGGGGCGTCCTTCTTGTCACTGCGGGCGTACGCGTAATGCGGAAGCACGACCGTGATCCGCCCCGCGGAGGCTCCGCGCGCGGCGTCGAGCATGAAGAGCAATTCGACGAGATTCTCCTGTACGGGTGGGACGAGCGGCTGGATCAGGAACACGTCGCGCTCGCGGCAGTTGCCCTGGAGCTGGACCTCGATGCAGTCGTTGGCGAACCGGGACACCCGGGTGGGTAACAGCGGTACGCCGAGGTGCTCGCATATTTCGTCAGCGAGCCGGGGGTGGGCACTTCCGGTGAACACGGCGATGTCGCGCACGGCGTCAAGCCTAAAGGCCGGTCGGGAGACTGGTGGAACACCACAGCGTCGGCACCGATGATGCTCGGTACGGTCGAAGGGCCGGTCACAGCCAGTCGCGACGTTTGAAATACCAGTACAGGGCGCTCGCCGAGACGACCAGGAGGGCGAGGCTCTGCAGGTATCCCGACCACTTCGCGAACCCGGGGTACGGCACGTTCTGCCCGTAGTACCCGGTGAGCGCGGTCGGCACGGCAATGATCGCGGCCCACGCGGCGAGCTTGCGGGTGATGTCGTTCAGTGCGGTGCTCTGCTCGGTGAGGTCCGCCTCCAGCAGGCCGTTGATCCGGTCGCGGGCATGGTCGATCGTGTCCGTCGCGCGCCGGGCATGGTCGTCGACGTCGCGGTAGTACGGCGCGAGCTCGTCGGTGACCAGCTTGGTGTCGGCGCGCATCACATCGGCGACGAGCTCCGGCATCGGGGCGACCCCGCGGCGCAGCTCGGCGAGCGTCTTGCGTAGCCCGAACCCGTACCTCCGGACCGGTCGCGGCGCGCCGCCCTCCTCGAGGATGATGTCCTCGGTCTTGTCCATCGCCTCGTCGAGCGCGTGCGCGGCGGCGAGGTGGCCATCGACGATCACGTCGAGCAGGACATAGACGAGGAAGCCGACGCCGCCGGTCGCGCCGAGCTCCGCGTCGGCATCCCAGCGCTCGATGAACGGGGCGGTGTCGATCGGCGACTTGCGCACCGTGATCAGCGCCCGATCCGTGATGAACGCGCTCATCTCGGCCTTGCTCGCATGCGGAGTCGAGCCGTCCGTGGTGACCTTGACGGCATATAGGTCGATGAAGAGGTGGCCGGGGTAGCGGTCGAGCTTGGGTCGCTGGTGGTCGTGGACGGCGTCTTCGACGGCGAGCGGGTGCAGCGAGAACTCGGCCGCGACGGCCTTCATGTCGTTCTCATCGGGGTCGTACAGGTCGAGCCAGAGCACCGCCTTGGGGTACTCCTGCATCTTCGCGGCGATCTCCTCGGCCCCGAAGTCCTTGGCCACCACGGTGCCGGCCTCGTAGAGCCGCGTGTGGGTCGGGCATAACGGAGCCGGGTGCGTCGTAATGTCCACACCGCAACTATGCCCTGCAGAGGTGTCCCGCACCCCTTGCCAGCGACGGCAAGATCGCGCTGACAGCACTCGGGGCCGGCTCAGCCCAGCCAGGTGCGAAGCGCCCACCAGAGGCGCACGGTCTCCAGCACGGTCAGCCGCTCCCCCGGTTCGGCCCCGATCGGTGGCATCCCGGTGATCTCATGGAGCCGGCGCAGCCGGTACCGGACGGTGTTCGGGTGCACGTGCAGCGTCGCCGCGGTGTGGTCCAACCGCTGCCCGTGGTCCAGATAGGCGAGTGCGGTCGACGCCAGCTCCCGGTGAAAGTCGTCGCTCGGCTTGAGCGCGCCGAGCAGGGCGGCGCTGAGCAGGTCGGCGAGTAGGGGCTGCGCCGCCAGGGCCGTCTCGCCGGCGAGGTCGAGCACGCTCCGCAGGCCGGTCGTCGTGGTTCGGGCGGCGGTCCGCAGCGCGGTCAGGCAGAGTCCGTACACGGCACGTACCTGCGGTAGTGGGCAGGCGGGGGCGGTGACCAGTAGCACCGCAGCATCGATCGCCTCGTCCGACGGCAGTCGCGGCGAGAGGCCGGCAAGCCGGCCCTCCACGGTTCCAAAGACTCCGCCGTACGCCGACAGCCGGTGCTCCATCGAGCGAAGTCGCGCCGGCTCGGCCACGTCCGAGACGACGCAGTGGTACCGGCCGTCGCGGCTCAGCCCCCACCGGGCCAGCTCGTCCGGCGCGACGTCCGGCTCGTCGCCGAGTAGAAGTCGGCGCAGCAGCCGGGTGCGGGCTTCGCCGTGACTGCGGGCACGCTCGCGCTCCGCGGCGTGGTAGCCGCTGATCACGTGGCGCTCCAGCGCTCCGGTGTACCGGTCGAGCTCCAGCAGGACCTCGAGCAGCACGTCGTCGGGGATGTCGGCCGCCCGACCGCGCTCGATGGCGATCTCCAGTGCGCGCGTACGCCCGGCCTGTACGCCGCTGAGCAGCCCGCTGAGCGGGATACCCTGCGCCGCCCGATCCGCCCCGAGGCTGGTGGCCTCGGCGAAATCGCGCTCGCTCGGGTCGCCCCGCCGCCCGAACGACGCCAACCCGGCGGCCAGCAGCACGGTGATGTGCCGGCGGTTCTCGGCCACCGGCAGCCGCGCGACGTCGGGCGACTGGGACCGGGCCGCCTGGACCAGCTCGTCGACGATGTGCGCGTCGGCTGCGATGTCCCGCAGCAACGCCAGGAACGTGCTGCTCCGCTCCGTTACCGCCATCCGGCTCCCGCCTCCCGGCCGTTGTGGGCCCCGCACAACGAACGGCTGCGGCTTTGGCTCCAAGACCCTATCGACGGATACCGATCCGCAGTTTCCTGTGCGTTACCGCAAAGTAACATCGCGCCCCGCGACCGGGAATCTCGCCATCATGCTCTGTCAGGAGAATCCGTGACATCCAGGTCTCCGCTCACCGAAGTCCTCCGCGCGCTCGCCGCTGCTCTCACCGCACTGGCGGTCGTCGTCGGCTCGGCCGGCTCGGCCGCAGCGGCACCGACCCTGCAGGAGGTGATGTTCGTCGGCAACAACTGGGAAGGCACCGTGGACGTCATCCGGTCCAGTGGCACCTTCGCCAAGTTGGGCCGCGTGAACGTCATCCCGGACAAGAACCAGCGCCTCTGGGAGATCTACCTCAACCCGATCAAGCTCGCGTTCTACCTGGGCATCCAGGCAGGACCGGGCGAGGGGCACGATCAGCTGGTCGACGACATGTACACCACGCCCGACGGCAGTGCGCTGGTGGCGTCCCGGCCCAGCTTCGCCGACGTGGTGTCGATCGACCTGCGCACCGGCGCAGTGCGATGGCGGTTCCCGGTGTCCGGCTTCCGCGCCGACCACATGGCGGTGTCGCCGGACGGCACCCGGGTCGCGGTGTCCGCGTCCACTTCCAACACGGTGCACGTGCTGGACATCAACACGGGACGGCAGCTGGGCTCGTTCAGCACCGGCGACAAGCCGCACGAGAACGTCTTCACCGACGGTGGAAGGTACCTGTGGAACATGTCCATCGGCGAGGTCAACACGTCACTCGACGACCCGGCGTGGGACTGGACCAAGGGCGACCGGCACATCACGGTCGCGGACGCCGAGACCTTCCAGACCGTACGGACCATCGACATGCGGCCCCGGCTAGACGCGTTCGGGCGCTCCGACCTCTCGGACGCCGTCCGCCCGGCGGTGTTCAGCCCCGACGAGTCGAAGCTGTACTTCCAGGTCTCGTTCTTCAACGGGTTCGTGGAGTACGACGTGGCCACTGACAAGATCACCCGGATCAAGACCCTGCCCAAGAACCCGAACACGAGCGATGACCGCACCACGTTCGTGAACGACTCGCGGCACCACGGCCTGTCGATGAGCCCCGACGGCACGAAGCTGTGCGTGGCCGGGACCATGGACGAGTACGCGACCATCGTCGACCGGGCCACCCTGCAGGAGGGGCCGCTCGTTACGGCCGACAAGCCGTATTGGGCGACCGTCAGCGGAGACGGGAAGGACTGCGTGATCTCCGAGTCCGGTGCGGACCAAGTCACCGCGATCAGCTTCGCTACCGGTCAGAAGGTGGCCACCGTGGCTGTGGGTGACCATCCGCAACGCGTTCGAATCGGCCACGTCGCCACCGACTGGACGCCGCCCGAGACCTCGTAAACCGTTCGCGGTATAGGTGCATAACAAGAGGGCTAGTCCTTTAGGGACCAGCCCTTTTGTTTATGCGCTCCCATTTGTGGACGCCATTTACCAAGTCGATGGCGATTGTTTCTTCGCGAGCCACGACAAATTAGGACACGAATGTCAAAAAAAGCCATGTGTACAGTCTGTTGTTTTGGAGTCACCCTCCGTACTCTATGTCTAAGGTCATCGATCTTCTTGAGTGCCACGGGGAGCTGGCATGGTGATCAAGGTTCTGGACCAGGTAACCGACGAAGAGGTTCTCGAATCCGCGTGGCGGTTGTACGCGGATGCGTTCCGGGAGCTGAACTCACTCGCAGTACAACGGCACCTCATGTACCGCGACGAGTTCGACGAGGTCATGCGCGATCAACGCGTCCAGAAGTACCTGTGTCTGGACGACAGCGGCTCGCTGGTCGGCATGTCCACGTACACGAACGATCTGACCGCCGTGCCCCTCATTGCGCCGGAGTACTTCGAGCGGCATTGGCCCGAGCATTTCAAGGCCCGGAGGATCTGGTACATCCTCTTCGTCGCGGTCCATCCGCAGGCCCGGGGCCAGCACGTGTTCGCGCAGCTGGTCGAAGAGATGTACGTGGTAGCGGCCACCCAGAACGGACTCGTGGGTCTCGACATCTGCAATTACAACGACGATGAGCGGAACATGTCGCAGATCTTCCGGCTCATGGTGCGCCGCCTCACCGCAAACATGCGTTTCCAGCGCATCGACCAGCAGTCCTTCTGGCTGTACGAGTTCCCTTCGGCCGCTTGACGTATGGAGTTGTCGCGACTTACTTGGGGGTCACGGCATAGGCGCCCTCCACATCGTCCAGAGCGGGGGTCCATCGGGTAGCTGGACCACCGACCGGCAGGCGTACCCGTGCCTGAGATAAAGGTCGCGGTTGCGAGGGTCGTTGGCTTCCAGGTACGCCGGGATCCCGGCTCGGTCGAGCCGGGCATGGTGGCGATTGAGCAGTGCGCTGCCGATGCCGCGCTTCTGGTGGTCCGGGTGGACCGCGAGAAACGCCAGGTAGTGGTGCGGGTCGAACGGGTGATGCGCGTCGAGCGCCGCGTCCAACTCGCGCACGCGATCGAACGCCGATCCGGTCGTCTCTTTCAACCGGCGGTCATAGTCAGCCGGCGGCGGAATCATCGACGTGAGCGGGAACCAGAGCGCGACGCCGGAAGGACGCCCGGTGTCCGGGTCGCCGGCGGCGTAGACCTCGCCGTACCGCACGGCGTGCTCGACGAAGATCTCGAAATAGCCGGGGCTCTCCCGCCGCCGCACCGCGGGATCCGGATGGAGCCATCGAGCGACAGGTCCGTCCCACATGGCCGCAGCCACAAGAGCGGTGATCTCGCCGGTGTCGATCGGCGCGACGTCACGGATCACCAGTTCCTGGATGGCGTAGGTCATCTGCTTCCCTTCGCTGCGGGTGGAACGCTAGTAGCGGATTCCCCGCGCCCCGATGGGCTCGGCGTGGATGCCCTTCGGATTCGGGCCTTCGACCACCGCGCCGACGCGTCCGTCGGCTCCCCGGCCTATCACCGCGTACGCCTCCGGTCGAGCGGCCCGCATGACCAGTGCCCATCCGAACCCGATCAGCGCGACACCGCCGTACGCCGCCGGCACGAGCCACTGGAACGGCGAGTCGTGCGCGACCTGGAGCAGTTCGCCGAATCCGATCACGGTGGCGGTCAGGACGATGGTGAGCAGCACGAACGCGAAGAACGGTGCGATCCGCGCGCGCCAGGCGTTCTCGCGCCGGGGATGGCGGACAAAGAACGCGATCACCGCGGCGGACGCGGCCCACATCAGCATGAGCACCCCGAGGCCGCCGATCGTGGTCAGCCAGGCGAAGACATACACCAGCGGTTCCGCACCCGCGGCGGCATAGGCGCTGAGGACCGCGAGAGCGAGCAGGCTTTGCGTGATCGAGCCGAGCAGAGGCGCGCCGGTACGCGGGTGGGTGCGCCCCCACGCCGCCGGCAGGACCCCTTCCCGCCCGAGCGCGAACTGGTAGCGGGCCACCGCTGCGTGGAACGCGAGCAACGCCGCGAACACGCTGGTCATGAACAGCACGTACCCGATATCGACGAGCACCGCCGGGACGTGCGGGGAGACCAGCGCGAAGACCAGATCCGTCTTGTGCTGCTTGGCGACCGCGACGATGCGGTCCGGTCCGGTGCTGACCGACATTGCCCACGCTGACAACCCGCACAGCAGGCCGGCCAGCAGGACCGCCCAATGGGTCGCTCGGGCGATCGTGCGGCGCGGGTCCTTGGCCTCCTCGGAGAGCACGACCGTCGCCTCGAAGCCGACGAATCCCGCGATGGCGAGCACGAGCATCGAACCCACCTCGGGCGTGACCAACGGCGCCGGCGACAGCGTCGCGAAGCTGATCGTTCCGCTGGCCGGGTTGGCGACCATCACCAGGTCGTAGATCAGTACGACGCTGATCTCGGCGACCAGCAGGATGGCGAGGACCTTGCCGCTGAGGTCCACCCAGAGCAGGCCCAGGACGGCGACGAGCAGCCACGCCACAAGCGCGCATCCGTACCAGCTGACAGTGAGACCGAGCTCGGCGAGGATGCCGGAAGCGGCCGACCCGAACAGTCCAAACAGGCCGATCTGCATGAGCGAGTACGCGGGCAACGCCACAAACGCGGCGCCGACGCCGACGACCCGTCCGAGTCCGTGGCTGATGTACGAGTAGAAGGCCCCGGAGTTGACGATGTGCCGGCTCATCGCCACGAAACCCACCGTGAAGACCGACAGGATCGCGGCGACGACGAGGTAGACGACCGGCACCGCGGTATTGCCGACGATGGCGTAGATGGCCGAGATGGCGCCGATGATCACCGTGAGCGGTGCGGCGCCGGCCACGCCGAAGAACACCACCGAGGGCACACCGAGCCGGTTCTTTGCCAGCGCCCTCGACACGATATCCGGTTCGGCAGCGTCCTGACGCGCCATCAAGAGCCTCCCAGCCCATTGATCGAGATTGTCCCGGCGGCGGTGATGGCGCCCGTGCGTGCTCACCGACGGCCGACGGTGAGAACCGACCCCACCGAGGCCTCCGTGTACTCAATGAGTTCGCGTAGGTCTCCGGGGAGCGATGCCACCGCACTGGGCAGGAGCAACATGGCTTGACGGTGCACCTCAAAGTCCCACAGCACGTGGCGGGT
>JBKOWB010000447.1:0-6997 GCA_046724195.1 Actinomycetota bacterium | reverse complement strand
TTCCGGCGCCGGCCGCGTCAGCCCCGGACGTTCCGGCGCCAGCCGCCTCAGCCCCGGACGTTCCGGCGCCGGCCGCCTCAGCCCCGGACGTTCCGGCGCCAGCCGCCTCAGCCCCGGAGGTTCCGGCGCCGGCTGGGGACGAGCCCGCTGCGGCCACGGAGCCGCCGGCCGGCGAACCCACCGCCACGGCCGACGACGAGCCCGCCACGACGGGCGTGCTTCCGGCCGACGACGAGCCGACCGCGGCCGTGTTCGAGCCGCCCGTGCCGATCGAGCCGCCGCCGGCTGTCGGCGCGCTGGCGGAGGCGCTGTCCCGGATCCGCGCGGCGATCGGCGGGGCGGCGTACCCCCTGGTCATGCCATCCGCCGACGAAGCGCGACGGGTGGGCGCGGCCCTTGTGTCGCAGCTGGACGACTATCTCCTGCCGCGCCTGGCGCGGCTCGACGCTCCGCTGCTGGTGGTGGTCGGCGGCTCGACCGGCGCGGGCAAATCGACGCTGGTCAACAGCCTCGTCCGCGCGCCGGTGAGCGCGACCGGCGTGCTGCGCCCGACCACCCGCTCGGCGGTGCTGGTGAGCAACCCGGGCGACCTGCCGTGGTTCCGCAAGGGCGAGCTCTTGCCCGGATTGACCCGCACCACAGACTCCACGGACGATCCGCGGACGCTGCAACTGGTCGCGGCGCCGGCACTCGCCGCGGGGCTCGCCCTTCTCGACGCGCCAGACATCGATTCGGTGGTCGACCGCAACCGCCAGCTGGCCGCGCAGCTGCTCGCGGCGGCCGACCTGTGGTTGTTCGTCACGACCGCCGCGCGGTACGCGGACGCCGTCCCGTGGGAGTTACTGACCACGGCTCGGCTGCGCGGCACAGTGATCGCGCTGGTCCTGAACCGAGTACCGCTGGGTGCCGCCGGGGAGATCTCCGCGCATCTGGGCGAGATGCTCGCGGCGCACGACATGGCCGCGGTGCCGATGTTCGTGCTGCCGGAGACCACACTGGACGGTCAAGGGCTGCTCTCGGAAGTGGACATCCGGCCGCTGCACGACTGGTTCGCGCAGCTGGCGGCGGACGCGAACGCGCGCTCGGCGGTGATCAGGCAGACGCTCGACGGCGCGCTCGCCGCGCTCGGTCCCGCGGTCGACGGGTTGGCCGACGCCGCCGACGACCAGGCCATGGCGGCCCGGGTGCTGGACGAGCGGGTCTCCGCCGCCTACCGGACCGCCAAGCGAACCGTCGAGCAGGGTCTGCAGGACGGGCGCCTGCTGCGCGGCGAGGTGCTGGCCCGCTGGCAGGAGTTCGTCGGCACGGGCGAGTTGCTGCGCACGCTCGAATCGAGGGTCGGGCAGCTGCGGGACAAGCTGGTCGCCGCGCTCACCGGCCGTCCGGCGCCCGGCCGCAGTCTTCAGGCCGCGCTCGAATCGCAGCTCGTCACGCTGCTGTGCGGGGTGGCGGCGGACGCTGCGGAGCAGGCGTCCTCGGCGTGGCAGGCGCATCCGGCGGGTGCCGCGCTGCTGGACCCGTCGCTGCAGAAGTCGTCGGCCGACCTGCCGCAGCGCGCCGACCGGATGGTCCGGGACTGGCAGCTGTGGGTGCTCGACCTGGTCCGCTCGGAAGCCGGCGACAAGCGAGTCGTGGCCCGTGGCGCCGCGTACGCGGTGAACGGCCTCGGGCTCACCGTGATGATCGCGGTGTTCACGGCGACGGCGTTCATCCCGACCGGCGTCGAGGTCGCGGTCGGCGCCGGCACCACGGTCGCGGCCCAGAAAATGCTCGAGGCGATCTTCGGCGACCAGGCCATCCGCACGCTCGCGAACCGGGCGCGCGACGAGCTGCTGACCCGCGCTAATCTGCTGCTCGACGCGGAGGCGGCCCGGTATACCGACCGGACCTCGGCGGCCGGTCTCGATGCCGAGCCGGGCGCCGGACTGCGGCGCGCCGCCGCGGATGTGGAAAACGCCAGGGAGGAACTCGCGTTGACCGCCGCCGTTATCGCTGCCCTCCCGCCGGGCGGCACACCATGAGCCTGGTCGACAAGGTGCGGGGTGCGCTCATCCGTGACGACGGGCGGGTGGACGCTCAGCAGCTCGTCGAGCGGCTGGACGCGCTGTCGCGGTTCTTGCGGCTGGTGGACCCGTACCTGCCGGACGGCGACCTGGTAGCCGCACACACGCTCGTCGAACGCGCCGGCGGCCGGCTCGCACTTTCCCAGGATCACACGGTCGTCGCGCTGGCCGGCAGCACGGGCAGCGGCAAGTCCAGCCTGTTCAACGCGCTGGCCCGGCTCAAGCTGTCGCCGGTCGGCGTCCGCCGGCCGACCACCGGCGTCGCGTACGCCTGCGTCTGGGGCCCGCTGGAGCAGGCGAGCCGGCTGCTCGACTGGGTCGGCGTACTGCCGCGGCAACGGTTCGTCCGGGAGAGCGCGCTGGACGGCGACGACGAGGCCGCGCTGCGCGGCCTCGTGCTGCTGGACCTGCCCGACTTCGACTCGGTCGAACGCGGTCATCGCCTCGAGGTGGACCGGCTGCTCGGCCTGGTCGACCAGGTGGTGTGGGTGGTCGACCCGCAGAAGTACGGCGACCGCATCCTGCACAACGCCTACCTACGGCAGTTCCGGGCGCACGCCGACATCACGATCGTGGTGCTGAACCAGGCCGACCGGCTGTCCACGGCCGACACCGACGTGGTGCTGACCGACCTGAAGCATCTGCTCGAGGAGGACGGGCTGGCCACCGCGCCGGTCATGGCGACCTCGGCGAAGCAGCCGGGGATGCTCACCGAGCTGCGCGAGACGCTGGAGAAGACGGTGGCGGAACGGCAGGCCGCGCTGCGCCGGCTGTCCGGCGACCTGGACACGGTCAGCGAGCAGCTGGCCGGCATGATGGGGCCGCCGGCCGCCGAAGACGAGGTGGACCGGGCGACCGTACGGCAGCTGGCGGAGGCGCTCGCGGTGTCGGCCGGGGTGCCCGCGGTGGCGGAGGCGACCGGTAACGCGTACCGGCATCGGGCCGCGGCCAGCACCGGGTGGCCGGTCGTCCGCGGGCTGCGCCGGTTGCGTCCCGATCCGCTGCGTCGCCTCCATATGGACTCCGCGCCGCCGACCACCGATGTCGTACCGCGTACCTCCGTGCCGGAGGCGGACGCCGCGCAGCGGTCGGCGGTCGGGCTGTCCGTGCGCGCGGTCGCTGCGCGGGCCGCGGCGCCGCTCCCGGCTGTGTGGGCGCCGCCGCTCAACGCCGCGGCTCGCTCCCGGATCGCGGACCTGCCGGACGCGCTCGACCGGGCGGTCGCCAAAACCGATCTCGGCATGAGCCGCAAGCCGCTCTGGTGGCGGGCGGTCGGGCTGCTGCAGTGGGTGTTCGTGCTGGCCGCGCTGGCTGGGCTGGGCTGGCTGATCACCGGGTACGCGCTGCGCGTACTGGGGCTGCCCGCGGTGAACTATCCCAAAGTCGGCGAGGCGCCCATACCGACGCTGCTGCTGCTCGGCGGCCTGGCGCTCGGGTTCCTGTTCTGGCTGCTGCTCAAGCCCATCGTCAACTGGGCCGCCCGCCGCGCCCAGCGACGGGCGGGGCAGAGGTTGCGTGCCGCCATCACGGAAGTGGCTCGCGAGTACGTGGTGGCTCCGGTCCGGGAGGTGCTGCACGCGTACGCCCAGGCGCGCGAAGCTCTCACCGCGGTGCGTTCTGAATAGCTCTGGCGGCCTTCCCGGCGGGTACGCTCGCGGCATGGCGGCACCCCAGACCCCGTACGAAGCAGTGCTGAACGCCGCCCGTGACGTGGCAAAGCTCGACTGCGCCCTCGACGCGGAGATGCTCGGCACCGCGCTGCTGGGCAGCGTCTACGCCGTGGCCGAGACCGATCGTGCCGGCGCGGTCCGCGACTTCGTCGGCCAGTTTCTCAGCGCGACGACCCGGCGACGCACCGCGGCCGCCACCACGATCCGCGAGGTCTTCGCGAAACTGGTGCCGGACGCCGCGGGCGCGGGCGAGGTCCGTCGCGGCCCGCAGGCGCCGGAGTGGGTCTCCCAGCTGGGCCGGGTCCGGCCGACGGGCTGCTACGCGTACGGCGACGTCTACGGCGACCAGACGTCCTACCTCGTCACGTTCGCGTATGAAGACACCCGCGACGGCGGCCCCGAGCACGCGGTCGTCGCGCTGGTCGATCACAACATCGGCATCACCAAGGACGTCTTCGTCGGCGGTCCGGCCGACCGCATCCTGGGCCAGGTCCGGGAGATGTGCGCCGCCGACGAGCTGACCTGGTTCCGCGAAGAGGACCCGGGCCGCCTGCGCGGCGAGGTGAGCCGCTATCTCGAGGTCACCGACGAACTAGGCGATCTGCCGTCCGACGGCTCTCTGGCCACGGACCGGGCGCTCGCCGCGGCCCGCCTGGCGCTGCTGCCGACGGCAACGGTCCCGCCACTCGCCGAGCCGCCGGAGCTGTCCGGCCCCGACCGCGAACGCATCCTGCGCGACTTCCTGTCGTCGCCCGAGGCCGCCAGTTACGGGCTGGACGGCGTCACCGCCGACGACGAGCTGGCGTCACTGCACTTCTGTCTGAGCCTGATCATGGACCATGCGGCGAGCCTCCCCGATCCTGATCCGCTGCGGTGGAGCCCGGCAGTGGCCGGCCTGTTCCTGCTCGACTGGGTCCACCGGCGCGCCGTCCTGGACATGGACGACGCGGCGATGCTCCCGCGGGTGGCGCGTGCCTGGTCGGCGTACGCCACCCGCAAGCGCGACCTCCCGGAAGCCGCCGCGGAGCAGACCTTCGCAGTGGTGGAGGAGATGATCCCGGAGTTCGCCCGGCTCTACGCCACGGGCGAGCGCCGCAGCCCGGCGACGGCCGCGGTGGCCCAGCTCATCTCGGAAGGCGTGGACCCCAACGACGCCGCGGCGATCGACGCGTGGATCGAGACGAACCGCCACCGTCTCACCGACGATCCGTCCTAGTGCCCGGCGTGGTGGCGACCGACCCGGCCGTGCGCGTCGTCGGACGGCCCGGACAAATACGGATAGCGAACTAACGCCTAACTTCGGCACTGTGATCTACCCGATGTGTGGCGCCTTTCACGTTCTCTGCCAGGATGGAGGCGACGGCACCGCCGCCGTCCCTCCGCCGACCAGCGGGGCGCGGTGGGGACCGTCACTCCCCGGCGGGGCCATGGCCCGCGCCGAACCGCCGCGCGGCAACCTCACCCGGGTCAGGCGCGGCGCCACAGCGGTCAGCCGCGCGGACGGGCAACACCCGCCGTGGGCGCAGAGATGAACAGGGAGACACGGATGGCGAACGGCGAGAGCGAACCCGGAACGGACGTACCAGCCGGCGGGTTCGTACAACTGCTGACCCCGGAGGGTGAGCGCGTCGACAGCGTCACCACCGCCGACGGCGTGACATATACGGTGGACTTCACCGATGACGAGTACCGCGAGCTGTACCGGGACCTGGTGACGGTCCGCCGGCTGGACGCCGAGGCGACCGCGCTGCAGCGGCAGGGCGAGCTGGGCATCTGGGCCAGCCTGCTGGGTCAGGAGGCCGCGCAGGTGGGCTCCGGCCGGGCGCTGCGGCCGCAGGACATGGCCTTCCCGACATATCGCGAGCACGGCGTCCTTTACACCCGAGGCATCGACCCGATCATGCCGTTCGGCCTGTTCCGCGGCGTCGACCAGGGCGGCTGGGACCCGGTGAAGTTCAAGTTCAACACGTACACGATCGTGATCGGCGCACAGACCTTGCACGCGACCGGCTACGCCATGGGCATCACCATGGACGGCAAGACCGGCAACGCGGACGGCGAGGCGGTCATCGCCTACTTCGGCGACGGCGCGACGAGCCAGGGTGACGTCAACGAGGCGTTCGTCTGGTCCGGGGTCTTCCACGCCCCGATCGTGTTCTTCTGCCAGAACAACCAGTACGCGATCTCGGAGCCGCTCGAGCGCCAGACCCGCATCCCGCTCTACCGGCGCGCGGCCGGCTACGGCTTCCCGGGCGTACGGATTGACGGCAACGACGTGCTGGCGAGCTTCGCGGTGACTCGGGCCGCGCTCGACCAGGCTCGTCAGGGTCAGGGTCCGACGCTGATCGAGGCATACACGTACCGGATGGGCGCACACACCAGCTCCGACGACCCGACGCGCTACCGGATCGCGAGCGAGGTCGAGTCCTGGAAGGCCAAGGACCCGATCGCCCGCGTCAAGGCGTTCCTGGTCAAGCAGCAGATCGCCGATGACACGTTCTTCGGTGAGGTGGACGATTCCGCTCGGGACTTGGCGCTGCACCTGCGCGAGCGCGTGCTCGCGATGCCCGATCCCGAGCCGATCTCGATGTTCGACAACGCGTACCCGAACGGCTCGCCCGAGGTGGACGCCCAGCGCGAGCAGTTCGCCGCGTACCAAGCATCGTTCGAGGGGAGTGTCCACTGATGGCCGAGACAGTCACCCTGGGCAAGGCCCTCAACCACGGGCTGCGCCGCGCGCTCGAGAACGACCACAAGGTCATCATCATGGGCGAGGACGTCGGCAAACTCGGCGGCGTCTTCCGGATCACCGACGGCCTGCAGAAGGACTTCGGCGAGGACCGGGTCATCGACACCCCGCTTGCCGAGTCCGGCATCGTGGGCACCGCGATCGGCCTGGCCATCCGGGGCTACCGACCGGTGTGCGAGATCCAGTTCGACGGATTCGTGTTCCCCGCGTTCAACCAGATCGTCGCCCAGGTCTCGAAGATGTTCTACCGGTCGCTCGGCAACGTACGGCTGCCGATCGTCATCCGCATCCCATACGGCGGTGGCATCGGCGCAGTCGAGCACCACTCCGAGTCGCCCGAGGCGTACTTCTCGCACACGCCGGGCCTCAAGGTAGTCACCTGCGCGAACCCGGCGGACGCCTACCAGATGATCCAGCAGGCGATCTCGTCCGACGATCCGATCGTGTTCTTCGAGCCGAAGCGCCGGTACTGGGAGAAGGGCTCGGTCGAGCTCGACGCCGCGCCCGACTTCCCG
>JBKOWB010000132.1:0-11212 GCA_046724195.1 Actinomycetota bacterium | reverse complement strand
GGGCGGCGGCGCGTCGCGCGCGGCGCGATCGGCGCGCAGCAACCCGGCGGTCTGGACCAGATACAGCACGGCGGCGGCCCAGTACAGGCCCAATGCCCACCACGCCAAGGCCCACCCGATCGGGCTGACCACCGGCGCGATCGCCGGCGCCGCCTTGGCCAGCAGCAGCACGGGAAAGGTGAACAGCAACACGAACGTGCCGGTCTTGCCGAGGTAGTGCACAGGTGGGGGTCCGTAGCCGTGCCGGCGCAGCACGAGCAGCGCGACCCCGAGGACGGCCTCGCGCAGCAGCAACGCTGCGGTCAGCCACCACGGCACGACGTCGCGGATGGTGAGCCCGATCAGCGCGGCGAGGATGTAGAGACGGTCGGCGAACGGGTCGAGCAGCTCTCCCAGCCGGCTGACCTGCCCGAGGCGGCGGGCCACATAGCCGTCCACCCAGTCGGTGGTGCCGCCGAGCGCGAGCACGGCCACCGCTGCCCCGTCGTGGTGCGGGCCGATCAGCAGGTACAGGAAGAGCGGCACACCGAGCAACCGGACGAAGCTGATGACGTTCGGCACCGTCCAGATCCGGTTGGATGTGGTCACCGGAGCGGCGGGCGCAGGCTGCTGCGACATCGCGACTCCCTCTCCCCCCGCTGGACCGGCCTGTACCGATGCGACCGGCGGATGGCCCTCGATCCCCTACCGCCGCACCCCCGGCCGGTCGGCCGGACACGCCGGGCCGGTCACTCGCCGAGCAAACTATAGCCAGCCCTCTCGTTGCTCCCGGACCACCCGGTCCCGGACCGGTCGCGGCCCCGTCGTGGCGGTCACCTCGCCTCTGGCATCCTAGGAAGATAGGTCAATGGGTTACCGCTTGCCGCGGCGGACCCGGACGTAGTCGTCGACCACGTACCGGCCGAGCTCGGAGACGTCCGGGCTGAAGACCCGGCCGCCGCTGCGCTGCGCCACCGCGTCGACGAAGCGGCGCAGCGCCGGATCCTCGCCCAGCATGAAGACGTTCAGCGTGGCGCCGTACCGGGTCAGCTGATCCACTTCCTGGACCGTCGCGCGGACCGTCTCCGCGAGCGGCGGCCAGAAGAAGACCGCCTCGCCGTCGTCGTCCAGGTGCGCGGTCGGCTCGCCGTCCGTCACGACCAGGACCACCGGTTCCGAGCCGGGATGCCGGCGCAGATGCCGTCCGGCCAGCTTCAGCGCGTGCTGCAGGTTGGTGCCCTGAACCATGTCCGGCTCGATCGCCGCCAGCGCGCCCTGCGACAGCGACATCGCGTACCGGCCGAAGCCGATGATCTGCAACGAGTCCTGCGGGAACTGCGTCGCCACCAGGTGCGACAGGGCGAGCGCCGTCTGCTTCATCGGGCCCCAGCGACCGTCGGCGAACATCGAGTACGACAGGTCGACGCAGAGCGCCACCACCGCTGACGCGCGCCGCTCGGTCTCGGCGACCTCGAAGTCCTCCGGCTCCAGGCGTACCGGGACGGTCGCGGTCGAGCCACCGGCGGCGCGGCGTCGGACCGCGTTGCCGATGGTACGGACCACGTCCAGCGGCTGCTCGTCGCCGAACCGCCAACGCCGGGATGACCCGATCAGGTCGCCGGCGGCGCCCGCGTCGCGCAGGTCGTGATCGCCGCGACGCTTGCTGGAGAGATCCGAGAAGACCTGCGCCAGCGCGGTACGGCCGAGCCGGCGCAACGCCTTCGGCGAGAGCGTGAGGCCGTCGGCGTCGCGGGTCACCCAGCCCTGCCGGCGCAGCTCGCGCTCGAGCTCACGCAGCCGCCGGACGTCGTCGGCCGCGGACCGGCCGAGCTGCCGCTCCACCGCCTCCACGTCGACGTCGTCCAGCGTCGCCCCCGGGTGCTCCTGGCCGAGCTGGTCGAGCAGCTCGTCGAGCTCCCCGATCTCGCCCAGCGCGGCAGCGGCGTCGCCGTAGCCGAGATCGGAGTCGCCGCGCATCCGCTGGCCGCGGTTCCAGTTCAGCTGGGGACGCAGCGCGCGAAGGTTGTCGGTCAGCTCGGCGAGCTGGCCGCGCAGCCGCCCCTCGCCGAGCGCCTGGTCCATCAGCTCAGACAGCTCCTGGCGCTGTTGCGGGCTGAGCGATCGCATCAGCCGCTCGGCGGCCGCGGCGCGCCGGGCCAGGGAGTCGATCAGCTCCTCGACGTTCTGCGGGTGGTCCGGGAAGAACTCGCCGTGCTTGTCCATGAACTCGGCGAACGCGTCGTCGGTGTCCTCCCCGCGGGCGTACCGGCCCAGCAGATCGTTGAGGTCGTCCAGCATCTCGGACAGCCGCGCGTCCGTGGCCGGGTTACGTCCCCGCAGAGCGTCCCGCATGCCGGCGAACCGCTGCTCGACCACCTCGCGGCGCAACCCGTCGAGGATCTGCTGGTACAGCGCGCGGGCCTCGTCGCTGGCCCAGTCGTAGTCGGACAGTTCCTGCACCGCCTGCGCGGTCGACCGGGGCAGGTTGTCGAGCATCGCCTCGTTGAACCGGGCGGCGTCGTCGTCACGGCCGCGCAGTTCGTCCCGCTCGGCCGCGACTGCCTGGTCCAGCAGCTGCTGGGCCCGGGTCACGGCGCCGTCGAGGTTGCCTCGGCGCAGCGCGTCCCGGCGCATCCGCCGTGCCCGGGCCTGCAGGTCGTCCAGCCCGCGGCCGTCGCGTGGTCCGCGCCGCAGCAGGTCACGCAGCGCGTCGCGGAGGCTCTCCCCGCCGAGCACCCGCTCGCCGACCTGGTCCACCGCCGCGCGCACGTCGTACGGCGGGGCGAGCGGGTCGGGCCCGTCGCGCCACGCACCGTACCGGAAGCGGTTGCCACTCATGGTTTTGCACTTCCGGGTTCTCCACGGCGTCCGGAGGACCAGGCGTCGGTAGTCAGCACAGTCAGCTCCCGTACAGGGTGCGGCCGTCGTCGGTCAGCTCCTTGGCCAACCGGCGGGACAGGTGCAGCCCCTCGAGGACGAACTCGATCCCGGAAGCAGCCTGCCCGGGGCTGGGCGCGTCGCCGAGGCCGAGCCGGTCCAGAACCTTGGCGAGGCCGGGCACGGTGCCGATCTGGCCCAGCAGCTCCTCCGCGGACACGAGGTCGCCGGTCTCGATGACGGCGCCGTCGGCGACCAGGTCGGTGAATCCGGACAGGTCCAGCCCGGCCAGCCGGGCCCGGAACGTCTCCGCGGTGGCGAGCCGCAGCAGGTGGGCGAGGATCTCGGTCTCCCGGCCCTCCTCGCCGCTGTCGAACTCCACCTTTCCGCGCAGCGTGCTGGTCACCGACGCGGTGTCGCAGATCCGGGCCACCGCCTCCCGCTCGCCGCGCAGGCCGGCGCGGCGCAGCGCGGACGCGGCGACGGTCTCGGCGGCCGCGATCGCGAACCGGGCCGAGACGCCCGAGCGGGCGTCCACCGCCGGCGATTCGCGCACGCCACGGGTGTATCGGGCCAACACCTCGATCAGGTGCTCCGGCACGGCCGCGGCCAGCGCCGCCTCCTGCCGGATCAACGCGGTCTCGAGTTCCAGGTCGAGCGGGTAGTGGGTACGGATCTCCGCTCCGAACCGGTCCTTGAGCGGCGTGATGATCCGCCCGCGGTTGGTGTAGTCCTCCGGGTTCGCACTGGCCACCAGCAGCAGGTCGAGCGGGAGCCGCAGCTGGTACCCGCGGACCTGGATGTCCCGCTCCTCGAGCACGTTGAGCAGCGACACCTGGATGCGCTCGGCCAGGTCGGGCAGCTCGTTGACGGCGAAGACGCCCCGGTTCGTCCGGGGCACCAGGCCGAAGTGGATCGTCTCGGGATCGCCCAGTGCGCGACCCTCAGCCACCTTGATCGGATCCACGTCGCCGATCAGGTCGCCGACGCTGGTGTCCGGGGTGGCGAGCTTCTCGCCGTACCGCTCCGAGCGGTGCAGCCAGGCGATCGGCAGCAGGTCGCCCATCTCGTCGGCCATCCGCCGGGAAGCCGGCGTCAGCGGCAGGTACGGGTGTTCGCGCAGCTCGGAGCCCTCGATCATGGGTGTCCACTCGTCGAGCAGGTCGACGAGAGCGCGCATCAGGCGCGTCTTGCCCTGTCCCCGCTCGCCCAGCAGGACCATGTCGTGGCCGGCGAGCAGCGCCCGCTCCACCTCGGGCAGCACGGTGTCGTCATAGCCGACGATGCCGGGGAAGCGCGGCGCGTTGCCGCGGAGCCGGTCCAGCAGGTTGTCGCGCAGCTCCTCCTTGACCGTGCGGAACTCGTGGCCGGCGGCGCGCAGCTCGCCGAGCGTACGCGGCAGTCCGTCGGGTGGCGAAGGGACGATGGCGGCAGGTGCGTCTGTCACCCAACCGAAGCTACCCCCGCCCGATGAACCCCCGGCTAGCATCGGGGGCGATGAGTGGCACTTTGATCGCCCGCGGGCTAGCCGCCGGGCACGGCGACCGCACGCTGTTCAGCGGCCTGGACCTGGTGGTCGCGCCCGGCGACGTGATCGGGCTGGTCGGCGTCAACGGCGCCGGCAAGACGACGCTGCTGCGTACGCTCGCCGGCTTCGTCCCGCCCGAGGCTGGATCGGTCACGCTCAGCCCGCCCACCGCGAACGTCGGCTATCTGCCGCAGGAGCGCGACCGGCGCGCCGGAGAGACCGTCCGCGATTTCCTGGCCCGCCGCACCGGTGTCGGCCCGGCACACGCCGCGATGGACGCGGCGGCCGGTGCGCTCGCCGCGGGCGCGCCCGGCGTCGATGAGGCGTATGCGTCCGCGCTCGAACGCTGGCTGGACCTCGGCGGCGCGGACCTGGACGAACGCGCCGCGCAGGTCGCGGACGAGCTCGGCCTCACCGTCGCGCTCGACCGGCCGATGACCGCGCTCTCCGGCGGCCAAGCCGCCCGTGCCGGGATGGCGTCGCTGCTGCTCAGCCGGTACGACGTGATGCTGCTCGACGAGCCCACCAACGACCTCGACCTGGACGGCCTGGCCCGGCTCGAGGAGCTCGTCCGCGGCCTGCGCGCCGGGACCGTGCTGGTCAGCCACGACCGCGAGTTCCTCGACCGCACGGTCACCAGCGTCCTCGAGCTGGACCTCGCGCAACGGCAGATCAACCTGTACGGCGGCGGCTACGCCTCCTACCTGCGGGAGCGGGAGCGCACCCGGCAGCACGCCCTCGAGGATTACGAGAAGTACGCCGAGCGCAAGGACGCACTGCTCGCCCGTGCCCGCATGCAGCGCAACTGGATGGAACACGGCGTCCGCAACGCCCGGCGCAAGGCCACGGACCACGACAAGATCGGCCGTAACTTCCGGACGGAGGCGACCGAGAAGCAGGCCGCGAAGGCCCGCCAGACCGAGCGGATGATCGAACGCCTGGAGGTGGTGGAGGAGCCGCGCAAGGAGTGGGAGCTCCGGATGGAGATCGCCGCCGCACCCCGGGCCGGAACGGTCGTCGCCACGCTGCGCGACGCGGTGGTCCGCCGGGGCGCGTTCACGCTCGGGCCGGTGACGCTGCAGATCGACTGGGCGGACCGGGTGGCGATCACCGGCGCGAACGGCGCCGGCAAGTCCACCCTGCTGGCGGCGCTGCTCGGCCGCATCCCGCTCGACGAGGGCACGGCCGCCCTCGGTCCGGGCGTGGTGGTGGGCGAGGTCGACCAGGCGCGCGGCCTCTTCGTGGACGACCGGCCGCTGATGACGGCGTTCGGCGCGGCGGTGCCCGACCTCCGGGACGCGGACGTCCGTACGCTGCTCGCGAAGTTCGGGTTGCGGGCCGCGCACGTGTTGCGGCCGGCGAGCAAGCTGTCGCCAGGCGAACGGACCCGGGCCGCCCTGGCGTTGCTGCAGGCCCGGGGCGTCAACCTGCTCGTGCTGGACGAACCCACCAACCACCTGGACCTGCCGGCGATCGAGCAGCTCGAGTCGGCCCTGGTCAGTTATCCCGGCACCCTGCTGCTGGTCACGCACGACCGCCGGATGCTGGACGCCGTGCCCACAAACCGGCACCTCGAGGTGGCCGACGGCAAGGTGACCGGCTGAGCGGACCACCGCGGGGCGGCCGCACGGTCAGACCGTGACCGGCGCCGACGGCGGCCCCTCGTGGCCGGAGCGATCCAGGCCGCTCAGGCAGTAGATCCCCCGGCGGGGCGCCGACACCGGGCTACCCGACCGGCCCGTGGCGACCAGCTTCGCGACCGGTCCCTCGACGCGGTACAGGGCCCAGCTGACCGGCGCCGGCCCGGCGCCGGGCTGCCAGTCGAACGCGACCGCGCCGCCGCCCACCGACCGGGGCGACACGAGGCGCGGCGCGGACGGCGGCTCGGCGGCCAGCTGGGCCATCGGCGGCAGCAGCGCCGGGGCGGCGTAGTGGGCGCTCCGGTAGCGGGTGACCGCGCCGAGCGGGTCCGCCCTGACCTGCTTGGCGCTGAAGTGGACGCTGCCGCTCGCCGCGTACTTGCCGTTGAGCGTGAGCTGGCGGTCGAGCTGGCCGGGATCGCGCCACGGCCCCGGCTCGCCCACCCGGTAGTCCGCCTGGCCGATGTAGAGCTGTACCCGGGTGCCCCTCACCAGCGCGGACCACCAGGGCAGCATCTTGGCGTAGTCGGCCTTGTCGAACCCGATCGCCCAGTACAGCTGCGGCACGACGTAGTCGAGCCACTGCTCGCGTACCCAGCGGCGGGCGTCCGCGTAGATGGCGTCGTAGCCCTGCAGGCCGCGGCTGTCGGAGCCGGCCTTGTCCGTCTCGGCGTTGCGCCAGATGCCGAACGGGCTGATGCCGAACTTCGCCCAGGGCTTGACCTGCTTGATCCGCCGGCTCATCTCGCTGACGAAGAGGTCGACATTGGCGCGCCGCCAGTCGGCCCGGCCCTGCGCCTTGCGTGTGCGCCGGGCGAAGCTGGCGCCGTCGGGAAAGTCCTGGCCGGCCTCCGGGTACGGGTAGAAGAAGTCGTCGAAGTGGACCCCGTCCACGTCGTAGTTCCGCACGGCCTCGAGGATCGAGTCCTCGACCCAGCGGCGGGCCGCGGCGTTGCCCGGATCGAAGTAGAGCCGCGCGGTCTTGCCCTTGGGGTAGGCGATCGCCCAGTCCCGGTGCCGCCGCAACGGGTGGTTGGGCGCCAGCTGCTTGAAGTCGGCCCCGGCACCGGCGGGCGCGGGCTGGCTGCCCCGGTAGGGGTTGAACCAGGCGTGAAACTCCAGGTTCCGCCGGTGCGCCTCGGCCACCATGAACGCCATCGGGTCCCAGCCCGGACCCTTGCCGTCCCGCGCGCCGGTCAGCCATTCCGACCAGGGCGCGTACGCCGACGGCCAGAGCGCGTCGCCGCTCGGCCGTACGTGCACGAAGATCGCGTTGTGCCGCTGCGCGACGGCCAGGTCGAGCCAGCCCAGGTATTCCGCCTTGACCTGGGCTTCGGGCAGGCCGGGCCGGCTCGGGAAGTCGATGTTGTTGACCGTGGTGAGCCACATCCCGCGCAACTCGCGGGTGGCCTGGGTGGGCACCCCGCCACATCGGCCCGGCATGAAGTCGGCGGTGAGCGCGGCCTGCGGCGGATCGTAGAGCGCCGCCCGCAGCAGCCCCACCCCGATCGCCCCGACGGCGACGGCGAGGGCGACGAGAACCGCGACAAGCCGGATAGGGGGACGCCGGGACATGGCATCCAGTGTGCCCTGCCACCGCGGGGGCTCCGCCGGCCGTAGAGTCCGATCCGTGAGGGTCGTCGTGGTAGGCGCGGGCATCGCGGGCCTGGCCTGCGCCCGCGAGCTCGTCGACGCGGGCGTTCCGGCGACGGTGCTGGAACGGGAGCCGGTCGTCGGCGGACGGCTGGCCGGCACCTGGGTCGACGGCCGGTACGCCGACGTCGGCGCCGCCTACATCACGGCTGACCACCCGGCCTTCCACGGCCGCCTGCAGAGCTGGCGGATCGACGGGCTCGCTCATCCCTGGACCGACACGCTGCTGGTCTACGACGGCGACGGGCCGCCGCATCCGACCACCGGCCCGATGCGCTGGGCGGCGCCGGGCGGGCTGCGCAGCCTCGCCGAGGACCTCGCCCGCGAACTCGACGTGACGGTGAACCACGAGGTCACCGAGTTGCCCGAGGCGGATGCGGTGGTGCTGGCCATGCCGGGTCCGCAGGCCCTGCGCATCGCGACCGTGGAGGCGGCGCGGAAGCAGGAGTGGTCGCCGGCGCTGACGGTGGTGCTCACGTACCCGGACCGGAGTTGGCGGGACTTCCATGGTGCTTTTGTGAACGATCACCCCGTACTGGCGACGGTTTGTGACGACGGTGACCGGCGCGGCGACCACGCCCCCGTCCTGGTCGCGCAGTCGACGGCCGGGTTCGCGCGGTCGCGGCTGGGCGACCCGCCAGCCGCGGCCGGCGAGATGGAACAGGCGGTCCGGAACCTGCTCCGGCTGCCGGAGCGGGCGCGGACGCGGGTCCATCGCTGGGCGTACGCGCAGCCGGAACCCGCCGACGGGCCGTTCGCGCGGGAGGGGAACGTCTATGTGGCCGGGGACGCGTTCGGCCGCCCGCGGGTCCAGACCGCTTGGCTGAGCGGGCGGGCCGTGGCGCGGGCGATCCTTCAGAGCACCGTGCGGTAGACCGCCATCGTGTCCTCGGCGATCCGGTTCCAGGAGAACTTCTGTACCGCCCGGCGCCGGCCGGCCAGCCCCATCTCCTTGGCCCGCGCCGGGTCCTCCAGCAGCGTGGTCATCGCCGCCGCGAAGTCCGCCACGAACCGGTCCGGGTCGACCGGCGTGCCGGTGCCGTCGGCGACCTGGTCGATCGGCACCAGCAGGCCCGTCTCGCCGTCCGCGACCACCTCGGGGATGCCGCCCGTGGCCGTGGCGACCACAGCGGCCTCGCAGGCCATCGCCTCCAGGTTCACGATGCCCATCGGCTCGTAGATGGACGGGCAGACGAACACGGTCGCGTGCGTGAGCACCTGGATGACCTCCTGCTTGGGCAGCATCTCCTGCACCCAGATGACGCCGTGCTCGTCGCGCGCGTTGCGCAGCTGGATCGCCAGACCCGCCACCTCGGCGGCGATCTCCTTGGTGTCCGGCGCGCCCGCGAGCAGCACGATCTGCACCTGCGGCGGCAGATCATGGCAGGCCCGCAGCAGGTACGGTAGGCCCTTCTGCCGGGTGATCCGCCCGACGAAGACGACGCTGGGCCGGCTCAGGTCGATGCCCAGCCGCTCGATCACGTCGGTGCCGTGGTCCGGCTGGTACTGCTCGGTGTCGATGCCGTTGTAGACGACGTGGATCTTGCCCTCGTCAACCTCCGGGTACGCCACCAGCACGTCCCGCTTCATGCCGCCGGAAACCGCGATGATCGCGTCCGCGTTCACGATGGCGGTGCGCTCGCAGAACGAGGACAACGCGTACCCGCCGCCGAGTTGCTCGGCCTTCCACGGGCGCAGCGGCTCGAGGCTGTGCGTGGTGACCACGTGCGGCACGCCGTACAGCAGCTTCGCGGTGTGACCGGCCAAGTTCGCGTACCAGGTGTGGCTGTGCACGATGTCGGTGCCGTCGCAGCCGGCCGCCATCTCCAGATCGACGCCCATGGTGCGCAGGGCCGCGTTCGCGCCCGCCAGCTCGACCGGCTCCGGGTAGGCGGTCACGCCGGGCTCGTCGCGCTCGGCGCCGAAACAGTGCACCCGTACGTCCGCCAGCGCGCGCAGTTCCCGGGCGAGGTACTCGACGTGCACGCCCGCGCCGCCGTAAACCTCCGGGGGGTACTCGCGGGTCAGCAGATCGACGCGAATGGATGTGGGCTGCGAGTCGGTCACATCACGCAGAATAGTCGCTTCGGCTGGTGCTGGGGCACGCGGAAAGTTAGCGTCGCTTCCATGGCAGTCAAGGTGCTCGCGATCGTTCTGGCCGGCGGCGAAGGCAAGCGCCTCATGCCCCTCACCGCCGACCGGGCCAAGCCCGGCGTCCCCTTCGGCGGCATCTATCGCATGATCGACTTCGTGCTCTCGAACCTCGCCAACGGCGGGTATCTGAAGATCGTGGTGCTGACCCAGTACAAATCCCATTCCCTGGACCGGCACATCACGAAGACCTGGCGGATGTCGACACTGCTCGGCAACTACGTGACGCCCGTACCGGCCCAGCAGCGGCTCGGCCCGCGCTGGTTCGCCGGGTCCGCCGACGCCGTCTACCAGAGCCTGAACCTCATCAACGACGAGAACCCTGACTACGTCATCGTGTTCGGCGCCGACCACATCTACCGGATGGATCCGAACCAGATGGTCAACGACCACATCGCCGCGGGCGCCGCGGTGACGGTGGCCGGCATCCGCCAGCCGAAGTCGATGTCCGACCAGTTCGGCGTCATCGACGTCGACCCGGACGACCCGCGCCGGATCCGCGCGTTCCGGGAGAAGCCGAGGGAGGTCGAAGGCCTGCCCGACGCGCCGGACGAGATCTTCGCGTCGATGGGCAACTACGTCTTCACTACGCGGGCCCTCATCGAGGCGGTCACCGCCGACGCGCGGAACCCGGACAGCAAGCACGACATGGGCGGCAACATCATCCCGATGCTGGTCGAGCGCGGCGAGGCGAACGTCTACGACTTCCGCGACAACGACGTGCCCGGCAGCACCGAGCGGGATCGCGGCTACTGGCGCGACGTGGGTACATTGGACTCGTTCTATGAGGCCCATATGGACCTCATCGCCACGGTACCGATCTTCAACCTGTACAACATGGATTGGCCGATCTTCACGAACTACGGCACGTGGCCGCCCGCGAAGTTCGTGCACGGCCGCGACGACCGGCAGGGCCGCGCCATCGAGTCGATGATCTCCCCGGGCGTCGTGGTGTCCGGCTCCCTCGTCGAGCGTTCCGTGGTGTCGCCCAACGTGCGGATCAACTCGTGGTCGCGGGTGGAGGACTCGGTGCTCATGGAGGGCGTGCAGGTGGGCCGCCGCGCGGTGATCCGCCGGGCCATCATCGACAAGAACGTCGTCGTCCCCGAGGGCGCGCAGATCGGTGTCGACCCCGACCGCGACCGCAAGCTCTACACCGTGTCCGACGAGGGCGTCGTCGTGATCGGCAAGGGCCAGCGCGTCGAGCTTTGACGCGAGCGCCGCCGGTGAGATGCCCCACAAAGCCGGGGGAGCCCGCGAGCGCCGTCGGTGAGATGCCGCACAAAGCGGAGGGAGCGAAGCGACCGCAGCGACTGCGGCATCTCACCGGTTATCAGGCGCGAGCCAGCCGAGCGAAGCGAGGCCGGCCAACACAGCGTTAGGC
>JBKOWB010000186.1:0-9999 GCA_046724195.1 Actinomycetota bacterium | reverse complement strand
GCGCTGGTGGGCGGGACCGTCGCCGGAGCGCTGGTGGGCGGCTCGCTCGCCGGGGGCGTGGTCGGGGCCGCGGGCGGCGGCGACTGCCGGTCGCGCCAGTGCCGCCCGTCCCGGTCGCGCCACCAGCCTCCGCTACGGTCGGTTCGCTGGTCAAACTGCCCGTACTGCCGGTAGCGTCCGGTTTCCGTCGCGGCCGCACTGTCGTTGCGCGTGGGCAGCCAGAGCGCGAAGGCCAGCCCGGCGCCCGCCACGACGAGCACGATGAGCAACCGGGGACGAATCGCCAAGGCTTTCCATGAGCGGCGGGCGCGATGCATCGGTGGTGAACCTCCTGGCCGGACAAGCCCGATAACGCAGGAGTGACTTAAGAAGATCAGCGATCTTCCCGCAAGTTCAGTCCGGAAACTTAAAAGTCTCTTCAGAAAAGATGGCTCGATATCCGGACGGCAGTGCCGTCGCGTCCGCTCGCGATCTCGATCGAATCGGTCAACTCACCGGCCAACCACAGACCCCAGCCACCGGGTTCGTCGGGCGCCGGCCGCGCCGGATGTGCCGATCGTGCCGGCATGCCACCGCCGCGATCGGTGACCTCGCAGACCACCGAGCCGCGGTCGCGCCAGAGCACCACGTGACCGGTGCCGCCGCCGTGCCGGACCGCGTTCGTGAGCAGTTCGTTCACCGCGACGACGAAGTCATCGAGCCGGGTCCCGGACAGCCCGGCGGCGGCCGCGGACGACGCCACGGCGTGCCGCAGCGCGGTCACCCTGCCATGGTCGAAAGCCTCGGAGAGAAGCGGATCCGTGCCGATGTATCCGACGTTATTGCACGGCTGATCTTTCCGCTCGACGAGCGGGCCTGTGGGATTGTGGGCGCATGGCGCAGACCGGCGGACCGCCCAGCGGATTGCAGGCCCCGCTGTGGCGGGCGATCGCCGTCTTCCGGATCGCGGCACTCGTCTATGTCGCCATCCTGGTGATCCGGAACGTCGGGCACTACGAACGGCCGATGCTGGCGTGGCCCGTGCTCGCCGTCACCGCGGCCTGGACGGCCGTGACCACCTACGCCTACGCGAATCCGCGCTGGCGGCGGTGGCCACTGCTAGTCGCCGACCTGCTCATCACGATGGGCGTGCTGACCTCGAGCGTGTGGATCGTGGGGCGGGTGTCGCTCGAGGAGGGCCGGCCCACGCTGGCCGTGGCCTGGCACGTGGCCCCGGTCATCGCGTGGGCGGTCGCCGGCGGCCGGCGCTGGGGCATCGCCGCGGCGCTCCTCATGGGTGCCACCGACCTCGCGGTCCGCGCCCACTACGACCAGGCGGCGTTCACCGGCACGGTGCTGATGCTGCTGGCCGCGATCGCGGTCGGTTACCTGGTCCGGCTCGCGGAGGCGTCCCAGACCCGGCTGCAGCGGGCGATCGAACTTGAGGCCTCGACCCGCGAACGCGAGCGGCTGGCACGTGACATCCACGACTCGGTGCTGCAGGTGCTCGCGCTCGTCAAACGGCGCGGCGCGGGCCTCGGTGGGGAAGCAGGGGAGTTGGGACGGCTGGCGGGCGAGCAGGAGGCGGCGCTGCGCAAGCTTGTCACTGCGCGGCCGGCGCCGGCCGTCGAGCACGTTGCCGAGGTCGATCTCATGACACTGCTGGACCCGTACGCGTCGTCGACTGTATCGATCGCAGCTCCGGCCGCCGCGGTGCGCCTGCCGTCGAGCGTGGCCGCCGAGGTCGCCGCCGCGGTGGCCGCGGCCCTCGACAACGTGGCGAAGCACTGCGCGCCCGGCACTAAGGTGTGGGTGCTGGTGGAGGACGAGCCGGCCCAGGTCACGGTCAGCGTCCGGGACGACGGTTGTGGTATCGCGCCGGACCGGTTGACCGAGGCCGAGGCGCAGGGACGGCTCGGCGTGGCGCACTCCATCCGGGGCCGGATCGCCCAACTGCGCGGCACGGTGCGGATCACCTCGGCGCCGGGCGAGGGCACTGAGGTCGAACTCGCGGTTCCCCGCGCCCCGATATCGTGACCGCCGTGGAGCAGAACGCCGTACGTGTGATGGTGGTCGACGACCACCCGATGTGGCGGGAGGGCGTCTGCCGCGATCTGGCGGCCGCTGGCTACGACGTAGTTGCGGCGACCGGCGAGGGGCGGCAGGCGGTCCGGATCGCCGCGGCGGCGCGACCCGACGTCGTGGTGCTCGACCTGCAGCTACCTGACGTCTCCGGCGTCCAGGTGATCAACGGGCTGCTCGAGGCGGTGCCCGGCGTACGGGTGCTGATGCTCTCGGCGAGCGGCGAACAGCAGAGCGTGCTGGACGCGGTAAAGGCGGGGGCGACCGGCTACCTGCTCAAGTCGGCCGGCCTCAGTGAGTTCCTCGACGCGGTCGGCCGTACTGCCACGGGCGACGCCGTCTTCACACCTGGGCTTGCCGGTCTCGTACTGGGCGAGTTCCGGCGGCTCGCGGTCGAGCCGGTCGCGGGCGACAGCGGCGCGCCGAAGCTCACCGAGCGGGAGACCGAGGTGCTGCGCCTGGTGGCGAAAGGGCTGTCGTACCGCCAGATCGCCGAGCGGCTGGTGCTCAGCCACCGCACGGTGCAGAACCACGTCCAGAACACGCTCGGCAAGCTCCAGCTACATAACCGGGTGGAGCTAACGCGCTACGCTCTGCAGGCTGGTCTCGCTCCGCTCGACGAGGATTGCTGAGCTGGCTGGTCTCGCTCCGCTCGACGGGGCGGAATCCGACTTTCGTTGCGGTTCTTTGCGCGCCTACTCGTAGTCCGGCGGGTTGGTCTCGTGCATGGCCAGCTCCTCGGCGCTCGCGCCGCCGCCGGCCGCGCCCGCGTCGTAGGCGACGCTGTCCGTCTCGTCGTCGAAGCCGTAGCCCTCGTCCGGGGCCACCAAGCGGCCGACCGGCTCCGGGTCGTCGTAGTCGAGCTGGCCGTCGTCGTAGAGCGAGACCTGCGAATGCGGGTCGGACGTCGGGCTCTGACCCCACACGTCCGCATCGAAGTCCCGCTGCTCCGAGCTGTCGACGGTCTGGTCGTACGGATCCCGGTTCGGTGGGATCGGGTCCTCGGCGCCGACGTCCGGCTCCTCCTGGCGCAAGTGGTAGTCGAGGGACTCGCCCTCGAAAGCCTCTTCGGCGGTATCGCCGTAGCGGTTCGAGCCGCCCGGCCCGGTGCCGGCGAGGGCCGCGGGGTCCGGCCCGTCGGCCCACCGGCTGCTCTCCACCGAGTCGTACGCGTTCGAATCGTCATCCGCGGTCTCCGGCAGCCCGGAGGCCTCCGGGTCGGAAACCTCGGCCGGGTAGTCGTTGTCTCGCATGTTTGCAATCTACCCGCGTGCCGGGTCGGGCATACCGGCGCTGTTGCGGTCCTTGCGGTCGCCCGCTGGCTCGCCCGGCTCGTCCGCCAGCACCGCCCACACCACTTTGCCGTCGTCGAGCAGCAGGCTGCCCCAGCGGTCCGCCATCGAGTCGATGAGCAACAGGCCGCGGCCCCCGTACGCGGTCGGCGAGACGGGCCTGGTGAGGCGCGGGAGGTCCGCGGAGCGGTCGCGGACACTGGCCGTCATCGTGTCGCCGTGCAGTGCCAGCAGCACGGTCATCGGTGTGTGGGCATGGGCCACGACGTTGTTCACCAGCTCGGTCACCACGATGCACGCGGGTCCGGCCAACCCGGGCCGTTCCCACCGTGCACACGCCTCGGTGACCAGCTCCCGCGAGCGTCGGGCAGCCCCGACGACCGGCTCCAGCTCGAGACTCAGCTGTTGCCTGGTGTCCGGCTCGCCGAGCTCGGCGAACGCATCGGCACGGCTGGTCCACACCGGCAGGCCGGCGGAGTGCCAGCGCGACGCGCCGTCACGCGCGCAGAGTGCCAGGTGCGCGGCCGGCCATTCCGCGGTCTCGCGCACCACGTCACGCAGGACGGCGGCCGCGGTCGAGTCGGCAAGTCGCAGGTCGGACACGTCGATGACGACAGCCTCGGGCTGCTGGGCGAGGACGTCGAGGAGCGCGGAGCGGACCGTGGGCGCGGTCTCGGCGTCGAGCATCCCGGTGAGCCGGACAACCGGATACATCGCTCCGGTGTCCACCACGTGCTGGACCTCGCTCGGCATGATCGCTCCATTGTGCATATCGTGTCCCCGCCGCGCATTCCGGTGGGGCGAGACGTGCCCTATTGCGAGCTTCTCGGTTGTTTATGCTATTTGGGACATAAGCGCATGATGGGCATGGCTAGGTTGTACCCCGTCGTCCACGGCTCATGCATGATCGCCGGTCAGCGGCTGGAACCGGCCGGCCGCAGCTGAGCGGCCTCCGGGCGCCGGGACTCATGCTTGCCGCCGGGCATGGTCGCGTGGTGGTGCTGTGGCTCCGCGTACCTGGTCAGCGCCAGCACCGCGGCCAGTGTCGCGACAAAGCCGAGCGCGGCGAGCCACTCCCGGCCCGGATAGACCCGGTCGCCGAGCAGGAGCAGACCGACCACGGCCGCGGGCACGGCGCCGGCCGCGTCCATCGCCGCCACGGCCGCGGTGGTGGAACCGCGCTGCATCGCCAGGCCGAGCAGCAGCTGCCCGACAACCGAGTGTGCGACCAGCAGGTAGAGCAACGGATTGGCGAAGAATCCGGCCACCGTATGCTCGTTCGCGAGCGGGCGGGCCGCGATGGCGGCGGCGGAGAACGCGATCCCCGCCAGCGATCCCAGCACGACGGAGCCGGCGGCGCCGCGCAGGCGTACCGCGAAGAAGCCGAGCAGCGCGAGCAGCGCGAGCGCCGCGCCCAGCGCGACCATCCCAGCCGTCCCGAGCTGGCGCGAATGCGCCGGCTGCGCGGCCAGCACCAGCGCGGTGATGCCGCCGAGCAGCAGCGCGAGCAGCGCGATCTCCGCACGCGGCAAGGTCCACTTCAGTATCAGTACGCCGAGCAGCGCGGTCACGCCCAACCCCGCCGCCATGCTGGCCTGTACCAGGAACAGCGGAAGGTCGCGCCGGGCCAGGAAGGCGAGCACGAATCCGAGCACCTGACAGAGCAGCCCCAACAGATAGGCACGCTGGCCGGCGAGCCGCATCAGGAGGGCCGGATCGAACGTGTGGTGCACGGTGGTGCGCGCGGCCGCCGCCGACTGCAGGAGGTTCGCCACCCCGTACGCCGCGATCATCGCCGCCAGGTAGAACCAGCCCGCGGACACCACCGGGCGAGGATAGACCAGCCCCGCCTCCGCTACCCGGTCTTCCGCTCTGCCAGCCGCCCCAGAAGATCGGGGTGCAGGTGGCCGTTCGTGGCGATCGCGCTGCCGCCGCTCGGCCCGGGCCGACCGTCCAGGTCGGTGAACGTGCCGCCCGCCTCGGTGACGATCGGGATCAGCGCAGCCACGTCCCAGAGCGAGAGCTCCGGCTCGACCATGGCGTCCAGGGCGCCCTCGGCGAGCAGCATGTAGCCGTAGAAGTCGCCGTAGGCCCGGCTGCGCCAGACCTGCAGGATGATGTCGACGATCGGCTCGAGGCGACCGTTCTCGGCCCAGCCGGAGAGGCTCGAGTAGCAGAAACTGGCGTCGGCGAGCCGCCGTACCGAAGAGACCTTGATCCTGGTTGCCGCGCGCTGATGCTTGCCGGCGTATGCGCCCAGGCCGGTGGCTCCCCACCAGCGGCGGCCGAGCGCGGGCGCGGACACCAGTCCGGCGACCGGGATATCGGCCTCCATCAACGCGATGAGCGTGCCCCAGATCGGCACGCCCCGGATGAAGTTCTTGGTGCCGTCGATCGGGTCGATCACCCACTGCCGGCTGCCTGAGCCGGACGCCGGAGCGGACACGCCGTACTCCTCGCCGAGCACGCCGTCGCGCGGCCGGGCCCGCGCCAGCGTCGAGCGGAGCGCCTTCTCCACCGCCATGTCCGCGTCCGAGACCGGGGTCAGGTCCGGCTTGGACTCGACGTGCAGGTCCAGCGCGCGGAACCGGGCCATCGAGATGGAGTCGGCCGTGTCGGCGAGCAGGTGGGCGAGGGCGAGATCGTCGGCGTAACCGGACATGCAGGCACGCTAGCCGATGAGCTGAGTTTGTTGGTCGTCGCTCCGCTCCTCCGGCAAATCGCCTGGTAACCGATGAGGCGCCGGGCCCGATGCCGCTCGCTTCGCTCCGACATCGGACACGGCACCTCATCGGCGGCTTGGCTGCGGCCACGACGGCTCAGGCCAGATCTTGCGGTCCGTTGGGGTCGGGCTGGTCGCGCGGGTCTGCCTCGCCGGCGCGCGAGGCCAGCAAGCGACGGTACGAGGCCAGGCGGCGCGGATCGGCCTTGCCCGCGGCGACCCATGCGTCCAGCCCGCAGTCGACATCGCTTGCCGTGTGTCCGCAGTTCGGCGGGCAGTTCGCGATGCCCTCGACGAGGTCGGGGAAGCCGTGCAGCAGGCTGTCGGCGCTCACGTGCGCCAGGCCGAAGCTCCGGATCCCCGGCGTGTCGATGATCCAGCCCGGATCGCCCTTCTTCCGGCCGACCCGGGGCAGGCGCAGCGCCACCGCGCTACTTGACGTGTGCCGGCCCTTACCGATCGAGCTGACCACGCCGACCGCGCGCAGCGCATCCGGCACCAAGCGGTTGACCAGCGTGGACTTGCCCACGCCGGAGTGCCCGATCAGTACGGACACCTTCCCGGCGAGGCGCTTGCGCACCTCGCCCAGGTCGCTTTCCGGGCGGACCAGCACGTACGGCAGGTCCAGCTCCGCGTAGTAATGCAGTACCGCCTCGGGTCCGGCGAGGTCGGCCTTGGTGAGACAAAGCAGTGGCTCGATGTCCGCGTCGTACGCCGCCACCAGGCACCGGTCGATGAACCCCGTCCGCGGCGGGGGATCGGCCAGCGCGCTGACGATGACGAGCTGGTCGGCGTTGGCGACTACCACCCGTTCGAGCCGACCCTCGGCGGTGGTGTCGTCGTCGTCCGCGGTGCGGCGCAGCACGGACGTGCGTTCGGCGATGCGTACGATGCGGGCCAGCGCTCCGGGCACCCCCGATGTGTCGCCGACCAGCGCCACCCGGTCGCCGACCACCACGGACTTGCGGCCGAGCTCGCGGGCGCGCATCGCGGTGATGACCTCTATCTCGCCGCTTTGTTCGTGCTCCGTGTCCAGCCGCACGCAGCCGTAGCGGCCGCGGTCCACGGCGATCACCATCGCGTCGATCGCGTCGTCGTGCTTGGGCCGGGTGCGGGTACGGGGCCGAGACGACCGGCCCGGTCGGATCCGGACGTCGTCCTCGTCGTACTCCCGTTTCCGCGCCGGCAGGTCAGCTCCTCGTGGTCACCAGGTCGGCCCAGAGCTCCGGGAACTCGGGCAACGTCTTCGACGTACACGCTACGTCGCTGAGAGCTATCCCTTCGATGGCGAGGCCGATAACCGCCGCGGCGTGTGCCATCCGATGGTCCGCGTAGGTCTCGATCGTGGCCGGCCGCGGCCGGCCGGGCCGGATCTCGAGGCCGTCAGGGTGCTCCAACACGCGGGCGCCGACCTTGGTCAACTCCCGGGCCAGCGCCGCGATCCGATCCGTCTCGTGGCCCCGGATGTGCGCGATGCCGCGCAGCTCGGACGGGCCATCGGCGAGCGTCGCCAGCGCGGCGATCACCGGGGTGAGCTCGCTGACCTCGGACAGGTCCGCGATGATGCCGCGCAGCGTCCCGGTGCCGCGGACGGTCAGGCCGCGCTCGTCCTGGCCGACCTCGGCGCCGAGGTCGGTGAGCAGCTCGCTGAGCCGGCCGACCGGCTGCCAGCTGTCGCTCGGCCAGCCGGCCAGGGTGACCGCGCCGCCCGTGACCATCGCCGCCGCGAAGAAGGGCGCGGCGCCGGACAGGTCCGGCTCGATGCTCCAGCTGCGGCCGCGCAAAGGGCCGGGCTCGACGGCCCAGACGTCGGGGATGCTCTCGTCGACGACGGCACCGGCCGCTCGCAGCATGTGGATGGTCATGCGGAGGTGGGGCGCGGACGGCACGGGCGGTCCCTCGTGCCGCAGCACTAGCCCCTTGGCGAAGCGCGGCGCCGAGAGCAGCAGGCCTGAGACGAACTGGCTGGAGCCGGACGCGTCGATGACCGCCTCGCCGCCCTCCACCAGGCCGGAGCCGTGCACGGTGAGTGGTAGCCCACCGGTCGGCGAGGCATCGATGACCACGCCCAGCGCGCGCAGCGCGTCGACGATCGGGCGTAACGGGCGGTTTCGGGCGTGCGGGTCGCCGTCGAACGTGACCGTGCCGTCGACCAGCGCCGCAACCGGCGGAACGAAGCGCATGATCGTGCCGGCCAGCCCCACGTCTACCCGCGCGGGGCCGCGCAGCGGGCCGGGCTCGACCGTCCAGCGCTCGTCGGAGTCCGTGTCGATCGCTACGCCGAGCGCACGCAGGCCCGCGGCCATCAGCGTCGTGTCGCGCGCCCGCAGCGGGCGGTTCATCTCCGACGCTCCGCCGGCGAGCGCGCTGAGCACGAGAGCACGTGCGGTCATCGACTTGGAGCCCGGCAGTCGCACAGTGGCTACCACTGGCTCCGTGGCCACAGGCGCGATCCACTCATCCACGCCGTCATTCTGCCGTCCACCCACGTCACCTCCCCTTCCGCCCCCTCCACTCTCTTCCCGCGCTTCCCTTCCCGCGCTTCCCTTCCCGCGCTCCCCCTCCCGCGCTTTCCTTCCCGCGCTTCCCCTCCCGCGCTTCCCTTCCCGTGTTGATCATGAAGTTGCTGTCGGGATCCGGCCCGAAAATCGACAGCAAGTTCATGATCAACATGCCGGGGCGGGCGGTGGGGGACGGGTTGTGGGCGTATGGTCGGCGCCATGTGTGGGCGGTACGCGACGACCAGGAGCGATGCCGACCTCAGCGCGCTCTTCGACGCCGTGGACATGATCGAAGGGCTGGAGCCGAGCTGGAACGTCGCGCCGACCGACCCCGTACCCCTGGTGCGGGTCTCGCAGCGGCGGGAGGCTCGGGTACTGGAGACGGCGCGCTGGGGCCTCGTCCCACCGTGGGCTGACGACCTGCGCGGCGGAGCCCGGATGATCAACGCCCGGGCCGAGACGGTCGCCACTTCGCCGGCGTTCGCGCCGTCGTTCGCCCGCCGTCGCTGCCTGATCCCGGCCGACGGCTGGTACGAGTGGGTCCGCGACGGCAAGCACAGGCAGGCCTATTACATGACACCCGCCGACGGCAGCCCGCTCGCGTTCGCCGGCCTGTGGTCGTCCTGGGGGCCGGAGGCGGTGCTCACGTGCAGCATCGTCACCACGGCCGCGCTCGGCAGGCTGGCCAGGGTGCACGACCGCATGCCGTTGGTTCTGCCGCCGGAGCGCTGGGTTCCCTGGCTCGGGGGCGGCGGGGACGCCGGCGAGCAGCTGGCGCCGATGTCGGTGGCCGCGCTTGAGGCGATCGAGGTACGGCCGGTCCGTCCCGATGTCGGCAACGTCCGCAACAACGGTCCTGATCTGATCACGCCATCCGTTCCGGAACCTGCAGACGCGACGTTGTTCTGACATCGTGACTTGCGAGGTTCGACCGGTTGTGTCGGCCTTTTGCTCTGCAAAGTTTGTTGCGGGATAGACAAGACCCCTTGTTCTGATCTTGCTTCGTGCGATACAAACCACCGCCGGTGTGGTGCCGGTCCGCATGGTGCGGACGGCGTTGCCACGCGCTTGACCGGTCCCACGGGGGAGGTGGGCTGATGACACGGGCACGTATGCCGCGTCCGCATGAGGTCGCCATCGCACGGCGCGACCCGCGGCTGCTTGGGGCGATCGAGGAACGCCGCGCCGACGATGCGTGGCGCATTCGCGGCGCCTGCCGCAGCGTTGATCCGGAAACGTTCTTCCCGGCTCCGAACGAGCCGTCCGAGAGCGCGGTGGCGCTCTGCGGAACCTGCGACGTGCAGGGACCCTGCCTGGCCTGGGCGCTGCAGGTAGGTGACTGTCATGGTGTCTGGGGTGGCACCACCCCACGCGAACGGCGGGCGATGCTGGTCGCCTGGCGCGAACGGGTGCAGCCCAACGG
>JBKOWB010000200.1:0-4000 GCA_046724195.1 Actinomycetota bacterium | reverse complement strand
ATGCTTGCGCGCGGCGTCTATCTGCCGCCGAGCGCGTTCGAGTCGTGGTTCGTGTCGGTGGCCTTGGACGACGCCGCGTTGGAGCAGATCGCCGCGGCGCTGCCCGCCGCGGCGCGGGCGGCGGCGGCGCGGGCGGCGACGGCCGCGGGGGGAGAGGCATGACCAGGACCACGGTCCATATGCTGCGGCACGGTGAGGTCTACAACCCGAACAAGATTCTGTACGGCCGCCTGCCCGGCTTCCACCTGTCCGAACTCGGCACGCAAATGGCCAAGGCGGCCGCCGAGACACTCGCCGAGCACGACGTGACGTACGTGGTGGCGAGCCCGCTCGAGCGCGCCCAGGAGACGGCCGCGCCGATCGCCGCGGAGTTCGGCCTCGAGGTCGCCACGGACACCCGGCTCATCGAGGCGGGGCACTTCTTCGAAGGCAAGAACGTATCGGTGGGCGACGGCTCGTTCCGCAACCCGCGCAACTGGTGGGTGCTGCGCGACCCGATCACGCCGTCGTGGGGCGAGGCCTACCTGGTGATCGCCCAGCGGATGTTCGCCGCCGTACAGGCCGCCCGGGTGGCGGCCGAGGGCCATGAGGCGGTCTGCGTGTCGCATCAGCTTCCGATCTGGACGCTGCGCCGGTACGTGGAGAAGAAGCGCCTCTGGCACGACCCGCGCCGGCGCCAGTGCGGCCTGGCCAGCCTGACATCGTTCCGGTTCGAGGACGCCAAGGTCGTCGGCATCGACTACACCGAGCCGGCCGCTCACCTCGTCGCGCTGTCGGAGAACGCGCGATTCGCCAAGGGCGCGTGACCGTGCGCCGGCTCGCCGCAGTCGTCTCGGCCGTGGTCGCGGCCGGTGTGCTCGCCGGCTGCGGCGGCGAGAGCTGGGAGACGAAGTGCACGACGAACGCCCAGGGCGTCATCCAGTGCACGCCCGACCAGCGCCCCCAGGCCCGCGACGTGACCGGCGAGCTGCTCGGCGGTGGCACGTACGACGTGGCCCGGGACCGCGGCAAGGTCGTGGTGGTCAACTTCTGGGGCTCGTGGTGCAGTCCGTGCCGGGCCGAGGCCGCCGACCTGCAGAAGACGTACGACGCGACGAAGGCCAAGGGCGTGACGTTCGTCGGCGTGAACTCGCGCGACGACCGGGATGCGGCCAAGGCGTTCGAGCGCGGCCGGGTGACGTACCCCAGCGTCTACGACCCGGACGGCAAGGTGGCGCTGAAGTTCGACGTCACCCAGGTCAGCACGCCGTCCACGCTGATCCTGGACCGGCAGGGGCGGATCGCGGTCGCGCTGCGCCGCGCTACCACGGTCGGTGAGCTGCAGCCACTGGTCGAGCGGGTCGCGGCCGAGGGGACCGGTTGATGGGCGCCAGCTTCGCCAGCGTCGCCAGCAGCGGACCCCTCCTGCTGGCGATCGGCGCCGCCGCGGTGGCCGGGCTGGTCAGCTTCCTCTCGCCGTGCGTGCTGCCGTTGGTGCCCGGCTACCTCTCGTACGTGACCGGGCTTGTCGGCTCCGACCTCGATGCGGCGCTCGGGGCCGAGCCCGAACCGCCGGTGAACGGTGGTGGGGTCGCCGTCGCGACGCGCACCCGCAGCGCCCAGAAGGGTCGGGTGCTCGCCGGCACCGTCCTCTTCGTGGTCGGGTTCGCCGTCGTCTTCACGCTGCTGGCCACGCTGGTCGCCAACATCGGCATCGCGCTCAAGACCCACGAACGCGCCCTCAACATCGTCCTCGGCGTCCTCGTCATCGTGCTCGGGCTCGGCCTCCTCGGGCTGGTCCCGGGCCTGCAACGGGAGATCCGCGTCCGTCGCCTCCCCGCGGCCGGGCTGATCGGCGCGCCGATCTTCGGGGCGCTGTTCGCGCTGTCCTGGATGCCGTGCGTCGGCCCGACGCTCGGCGCCGTGCTCAGTCTGGCCACGACGAGCGGTCAGACCGACCGGGCCGTGGTGCTGGCGATCGCGTACAGCCTCGGCCTCGGCATCCCGTTCGTGCTGTTCGGGCTGTTCTTCCGCAAGCTCGCCGGAGTGTTCAGGGCGGTGCGGCGCAACAGCCGGTGGGTGACCCGCGCCGGCGGGGCGCTGCTCATCGCGGTCGGCCTCGCGCTGGTCACCGGCGGCTGGAACAGCTTCCTTATCTGGCTGCTCACCACGTTCAACTTCGACGCGGGCACGCTGCTGTGACCACCGTCGAGGAGCGCACCGCGCCGCCGGCCGAGCCGCCGCCCCGCCGGGCCAACGTCGTGTGGGCGCTGCTGCGCAACTCGTGGCGGCAACTCACCAGCATGCGTACGGCGCTGGTCCTGCTGTTCCTGCTCGCGGTCGCCGCGATCCCCGGGTCGGTGTTTCCGCAGCGGCCGGTCAACGCCGAGAACGTGTCGAAGTACTACGCCGCGCACCCGACGTTGGCGCCGTTGCTCGACCGCCTCGGTGGCTTCGACGTGTACGCGTCGGCCTGGTTCGCCGCCATCTACCTCCTGCTCTTCACATCGCTCGTCGGCTGCGTGGTACCGCGACTCCTCGATCACGCCCGGGCGCTGCGCGCCGCGCCGCCGGACGCGCCGAAGCGCCTCGACCGGCTGCCGCAGCACGCAGCAGCCGGACGGCGACCGGACGACCCGGCCGTCGCGGCGGCGGCCATCGCCACCATCGTGCGCCGTCGCCGGTTCCGCACGGTCGTCCGCGAGCAGGCCGACGGCGGCTGGACGGTGGCGGGTGAGAAGGGCTACCTCAAGGAGACCGGCAACCTGCTCTTCCACTTCGCGCTGCTCGCGGTGCTTGTCGGCGTGGGCTTCGGCCATTGGTACGGCTGGCACGCCAACCGCCTGCTGGTGGCGGGCGCCGACCGCGGTTTCTGCAACTCGGTGACGCAGTACGACGACTCGTCGCTCGGCCCGCGTGTGCACCCGGCCGATCTGCCGAACTTCTGCCTCAACCTGACCGACTTCACCGCCAGCTACCAGTCCAACGGCACGCCGAAGTCGTTCCTGGCGACGGTGGACGTCAGTGAGAACGACGGCCCGGCGAAGCCCAGGACGTTCACGGTCAACGAACCGTTGCGGCTGTACCACGCGAACGTCCATCTGCTCGGCCACGGCTACGCGCCGATCCTGCGCTACACCGACCGGTACGGCCAGCAGCAGACCAAGGTGGTCCCGTTCCTGCCCACCGACGGGATGCTGACCAGCGAGGGCGTCGCCCAGTTCCCGGACGTCAACATCGACCCGAAGACGAACAAGCGCGACGAGAAGCTGCAGGTCGGCTTCGAGGGCGTGTACCTGCCGACGGTCAAGCCGGACGGCAGCCCGACGTCGGCTTTCCCAGCGCAACGCTCGCCCGCGCTGTTCCTCACCGCGTATCGGGGCGATCTGGGCGTGGACGTCGGCATCCCGGGCTCGGTGTACGCGCTGGACCGCTCGCAGATCGCGAACGGCGAGCTCAAGCAGGTCAGCGGCGTACGGCCGCACGAACTGAAGCCGGGCCAGAGCTGGACCCTGGACGACGGTACGAAGCTCGAGTTCCTCGGCACCCGGCAGTTCGTCACGCTGTCCATCCGCTACGACCCGACGCAGCCGCTGGTCCTAGGCGGCGCGGTGGTGGGGCTGCTCGGCTTGATGATGTCGCTGGCCGGGCACCGGCGCCGCGTCTGGTTCCGCGCCGAGCCCCTAAAAGCATCCGAGGGATCTACCGGCGGTACCTTGTTGGAGGCCGGTGGCCTGCCGCGTACCGACTACCCGGGCTTCGAGGACGAATTCACAGCCCTGGTGGATGCCGCGAAGGACGAAGGGACGCCCTGATGGCGGAGTTGTCGAACCAGCTGATGGCGATGACCGTGCTGGCCTATCTGGCCGCGATGATCGGTTACGCCGCCGAGTACGCGTTCGGTAACCGCAGCCACGTGGGGCGTGCGGCGGCCCGGCCCGCGAAGCAACTCGTTGGTGTGGGCGCGCCGGTTCCGCCCGCGGCGGAGGCGCCGGTCGTCGAGGAGCGTGCATCCCTCGAC
>JBKOWB010000398.1:0-6113 GCA_046724195.1 Actinomycetota bacterium | reverse complement strand
GAATTCCCCGGCGATCCGGCTGGTCGCGGCCGACCAGGCCTGCGGAGCGGGGGAGTTGTCCCCGATTCGGGCGCGCACGTCGCCGAGCAGATCGACGTCGTCGAGCAGCAGCAGGTGCGCGTCGAAGATGGCCGCGTCGGTGTCCCCCGCGTCGCGGGCGGTGCGCGCGCGGATCCGCTGCACGTCCCGCCGGACCGCGGCGAGCGCTTCCCGGATCCGGCGCCACTCCGCGGCCGGTCCCTGCGACGGGACGTCGGGAATCTCCAGCGGCGCCGCGCGCGCGTACCAGGCGGGCCCGATCCCGATCCCCGGCGACGCGGGCTGTCCCGCGACGGGAAGAGGCGCCGCCGTGGGTTCGGGCGGGGCCGCCGGCCCGTCATCCGTGTACGCGACCCGGCCGGACGTTCCAGGAGCGCCGCCGCCGGTGGAACCGGCGGTCCTCGGCGCCACCGTTGCCCCGATCGGCGGGCCGTCGGTGGTGGTTTCGTCGAACGCGCGGGCGGCGAGCGCGACGACATGGTCGAGCGCCTCGCGCGCTTGTGCACCGGACGCGCGCAGCTCGACATCGTGCCCGCGCAACACGCCGAGGGTGGCGACCCGGGAGAGGCTGGACGCGGGCACCCAGGGCGATCCGGTGGTGTGGTTGCGGATCTCCACCTGCGCGTCGAACGCCCTCACCTGGGCAACCAGCCGCGCGGCCGGGCGCGCGTGCAGGCCGTGCGCGTTGGTCACGGTGAACATGGCCGACTGCCCGGCGTCGGCGCCACGCGCCGGGTCCGCTCCGGCGGCGGGCGGCGGGCCGAAGTGGGACTGCTTGCCCGCCAGCGCCGCGGCAGCTTCGGACGCTACTTCATCCCGGCCGGCACCGGTCGCCGCGGCCACCGCGGCGACAACCAGCCCTTCGACCATCGGAGCCGGGCAGAGTACGACCCGGTCGCGGACGCTGTCCTCCAGAAGGTCGAGCGCGAGCTCGGCGGAGAGTACGGCGCTGCCCAGGTCCATCAGGACCACGACGCCGTCGCCGCTGTCGGCGGCCGTGATGGCGTTCATGATCGCGACCGCGTCGGTGCCGAACGTCGTCTCGTCCAGCCCGGCGGCGACCTCGATCCGGACCGGGCGCGCGTGCACCATCTCCGCCGCGAGTCCGATCGCCGCGCGCGCCAGGGCGCGGCTGTGGGAGACCACCACGATGCCGACCATCGGTCTCAGCTCCCGGTGCCGAGCGTCGTACCGGCGGCCGTGAGCAGCAGCGTCACCGAGGTCGCGCCCGGATCCTGGTGGCCGACGCTGCGCTCGCCGAGATAACTGGCGCGGCCCTTGCGGGCGATCATCGGGATCGTCGCCGCCTGCCCCGCCTCGGCGGCCTGGATCGCGTCCCGCAGCGCGGTCCCGAGCGGCTTCCCGGCGGCGAGCGCGGCGTCCAACGCATCCACGGCGGGAGCGAACGCGTCGTACATCGTCTTGTCACCGGCCTCGGCCTTGCCGCGCGCGACCACCCCGTCGAGACCGGCCCGCAGCATCTTGGCGAACCCGCCCGCGTCCAGGGAATCGGCGTCCCCGGCCGCCGCGGCCATCCGCAGGAACGCGGTTCCATACAGCGGCCCGCTGGCGCCGCCGACCGTGCTGACCAGCGTCATCCCGGTTCGTTTGAGCAGCGCCGCGGCGCTCGCGGGTACCTCGTCCGCCAGCGCCGCGGTCACCGCGGTCATGCCGCGGTCCATGTTGACCCCATGGTCCGCATCGCCGATCGCGGAGTCGAGGCGCGTGAGCAGGTCCTTGTTGATCGCGATCAGCCTGGCGAATTCACGGATCCACGCCGCCAGCGCCCCGGCGTCCACGTTGTCGGTCATGGTGGTCAGGCTCCCCACCGCAGCGCCGGCGTCCGCACCGGCGCGTCCCACAGCCGCAGGATCTCGTCGTCGGCCTTGACCAGGGTGACCGAGCACCCGGCCATGTCAAGGCTCGTGATGTACGGACCGACCAGCGACCGCGCGACCGTGATCCCGGCCTTGCCGAGGATCGTCGCGACCTCGTTGTACATCACGTAGAGCTCGATCAGCGGGGTGGCGCCCATGCCGTTGACGAAAGCGATCACGCCGTCGCCACCGGTGAAATCGAGGTCGGAGAGGATCGGGTCGACGAGCATCTCGGCGATCTCGCCGGCCGGCGCGATGGGTACGCGGCGACGTCCGGGCTCGCCGTGTATCCCGATGCCGACCTCCATCTGGCCGTCGGGCAGTTCGAACGTGGGCTTACCGGCGGCGGGAACCGTACAGGACGTGAGCGCGACGCCCATGCTCCGTCCCCGGGAGTTGACCTTCCGAGCGACGTCGGCGACCTCGGCCAGCGACCGGCCCTGTTCCGCCGCGGCGCCGGCGATCTTCTCCACCAGGACGGTGACGCCGACGCCGCGCCGCCCGGCCGTGTACAGGCTGTCCTGGACCGCGACGTCGTCGTTGGTGACCACCGAGGTGACGGCGACCCCGGTCTCGGCTTCGGCGATCTCAGCGGCCATCTCGAAGTTCATGACATCGCCGGTGTAGTTCTTGACGATGTGCAGCACGCCGGCGCCGCCGTCGACGGCCTTGGTCGCGGCCGCCATCTGGTCCGGGACCGGCGAGGTGAAGACCTCGCCCGCGCACGCCGCGTCCAGCATGCCGAGGCCCACGAACCCCGCGTGCAGCGGCTCGTGGCCCGACCCGCCGCCGGAGATCAGGCCGACCTTGCCGCGGACCGGCGCGTCGCCGCGGTAGACGATCCTGTGTTCCAGGTCGACACGCAGCTCAGGGTGGGCGGCGGCGATGCCCCTCAAGGCGTCGGCGACTACGTTTGCCGGGTCGTTGATGAGCTTGTTCATCGCTAGCTCCTCGGTGCCTTGGCGGGCTGGGCGAAGGTGGTTTGACCGTCGTCGGTTGACTCGTGCGGCGGACCGCCGTCGGGGCTCACCGGAACGGGTGTGGCGCCCACGCTGGCAGGGGTCGCGGTGACTACGGCGTCCGCGCGGGTGCGCGAGATGACCCCGTAGGCCAGGGCGGCGAGCACGCCGGCCAGCAGCTCGGCGGCCCAGTAGACCGGGAGTTGCTCCCACTTCACTGTGCCACCGGCGATCTGCTGCACGAGCATCGGGCCGAACGTGCGGGCGGGGTTGATCGAGGCGCCCGTCGCCGGGGCGACCGGGATGATCGCGGCGAACACGACGAGACCGATTGCCACGCCGGCGAATCCGGCGCTGGCCTTGCGGTGGATCACGCCGAAGATGGTGAACACGAGGATGAACGTACCCACGAACTCGGCGGCGAACGCTTGTCCCGCGCCCACCGGATCGCTGTACGAGGCGACGCCGAGACCGACGTCGCTGGCCCTGTGCCCGAGGACGCCGATGATCGCGCCGGCGCCGATGATGGCCCCGGCCACCTGGGCGGCGAGGTACGCGGGCACCCGCGACCAGGGAAACTTGCCGGTCACGGCCAGGCCGAGCGTGACCGCGGGGTTGATGTGGTTGCCGGAGATGTGGCCGAGTGCGTAGACGGTGGCGATGACGATCGTGCCGAACGCGAGCGAGATCATACCGAGGTCGGCCATCGTGAACGGCGCGTCGCCGTTCACGATGAGTGTCGCGGGGACCGATCCGACCCCGACGAACACGAGAAACGCCGTACCGATCAGCTCAGCGCCGAGCTTTTGGGCCAGTGTGGGCTCGTCCATGGGAACCTCCCGAATTGGCGCCCAGTACGGCCAGCGGGCACATGCGACCTGGCACGGCCGGGCGTTTAGCTGAACCTCATTCGACTATGTCGAATCTCACTCGGAAGTTATGCGCCTGATTTGCAGTTAACAAGTAGGTTGCGGAAAATTATGGGACACCGGCCCCTGGTGGGGACCGCACAGCGGGATGGAAAGGGGCAAATCAAGGGTGATCCAGTCCGTTGATCGCGCGTTGCGCATCCTCACCGTGCTCCAGGGCGCCCGCCGGATGAGCCTGGGTGAGATCGCGACCGCACTCGGCCTGCCGCCGTCGACCGTGCACGGCATCATCCGCACCCTGTTGGCGCACGGCATGGTCCAGCAAGAACGCGATTCGCTCCGCTACCGGCTCGGCCCCGCCACCCTCCGTCTCGGCAACGTCTACCTCGACACGCTCGAACTCCGCTCCCGGGTCGACAGCTGGTCCGGCGAGCTCGCACGGCGGACCGGCTTCGCGGTCCGCACCGGTGTGCTCCTCCTCGGTGACGTGGTTGTCGTCCACCACGAGCCCCGTCCGGACGGCACCCGCCAGATGCCCGAGGTGGGCATCGTGATCCCGGCGTACGCGTGTGCGCTCGGCAAGGCGGTGCTCGCCTATGACGCCGAGGCGGCCGCACACGTACTCGCGGGCCCGCGCCGCAGCATGACGGGGGAGACCATCACCGCGAGGGCGGCACTGAAGAGCCAGCTCGCCGAGGTCCGGGCCACCGGCATCGCCGCCGAGGCTGAGGAGGCCGTCCTCGGCGAGTGCGGCCTGGCGGCCCCGCTGGCGGAGGCGGGCGGTGAGGTCGCCGGTGCGATCGGGCTTGTCGTTCCCAGTGGCGATTGGCCGGTCAAGGCGTCCGCGCTGGATGCGCTGCGGGACACCGCGCGCGCGGTGTCCCGGGAACTCGGCGCGCAGGTGTGGCCGCCGGTCGTGGAGTCACGTTCACCCGCCGCCTCGGCGTGACGGTGGCAGTCGGCTTCAGGCCGTTACCAGGCGAGGCGGGGCAAATCCGTTGAAACGGGAGGCGTAGACGGCCGTATAGGCCCCTGCCGATCCGATGAACAGCTCGTCGCCCTCGCGCAGGTCGCTGGAGAGTGGGACGTTCCACGCCAACGTGTCCTGGCCATCGCATGTGGGGCCGGTGACGTGGTAACGATGGCGCCGGACCGAGGCGCGGCTGTCCCAGATCGGGTACCGGAGATCGCCGCCCGATTCCAGCACCTCCATCATTCCGTTGAACACGCCGAGGTCGGTATGCACCCACCAGCCGGACGGGCGCCGGGCAACACCGATCACCCGGCACCGGTACGTGCCGGCCTCGGCGACCAGGCATCGGCCCGGTTCGGCGAAGACCTCGACGGCGTACGGCAGGCGCGCGACCTTTGTCATGGCGGCTCGCCCGAACGCGGCGAGCGGCGGGACGGGTTCGTCGTAGACCGCGGGGAAGCCGCCTCCGATGTCCACCATCTGCAGCCGTATCCCGGCTTGCGACAGCGTGTTCATGGCCCTGTTGACGTCGTCAAGCGGCGCGTCCAACGCCTCCGGCTCGAGTGTCTGCGATCCGATGTGGAATGTCATACCGTACGGAACGAGGGAAAGCTCGCGGGCGACGATGAGGAGGTCCACGGCGCCGGCCACGTCGACGCCGTACTTTCCTTCGCTCGGCACGACGCTGCCGCGAGCGGTCGTGGCCAGCCGCGCGTAGACGCAGCTGCCCGGGGCCTCTTCGGCCACGCGGAGTAGCTCATCCGTCGAATCGACCGCGAACCGGTAGACGCCGGCGCGCGCCGCCGCCCGGGTCTGCTCGCGAGGGCGCACCGGATTGCTGAAAATCATGTCCGGTGGTCGAACTCCGACGCCGGTCAGGATTTCCACCTCATCGATCGAGGCGACCTCGAAGCGGGATCCGGCCCGATGCAGCGCCCGGAGCACGTCGCTGTGCGGGTTGCATTTCGTCGCATAGAACGGCTGTACGAACGGAAAGGCGGTCTGGAATTCCGCCAGGGCAGCGACGACGCGAGCGATCCTCATTTCGAGTACCGGCGTGCGGTGCGGGAAGGGAGTGGGGGTGTCGCTGACCGGATCGGCTGCCGAGGAGTTGAGGGACGAATCTCGCAACGGGATGCCCCTTTACGCCGTGTGTTGGCCTCAACACTCAGAGTATACCGCAGTGATCGATAGGTGAATACCGTGACGTGGGGTTCGAAGACGTTTGAATTGGCCAGCCGAGCGCGGGCGGGCATCGGCAACTGGCGTCTATGACGACCGGGACGCTTGGTCGAGCGTCCCGGATCGCCGTTCCACAACGCCCGGATCAGGGCGTTTGCATCATCCTTAAACGGATCTTGGGACTGGGAAGTTTACTTAACGTCGCCACTTCCCA
>JBKOWB010000137.1:0-8983 GCA_046724195.1 Actinomycetota bacterium | reverse complement strand
TCGCCGGTGTACGTCGCCGTGTCGAGCAGCTCGCAGACGCCCGGGTTCCCGGTGCTGCGCCAGCTTGCCCAGGCCGTCGCCGCGGCGGTGGAGGCGCAGCGCTCGTACGACGAGGAGCATCGGATCGCGGTCACGCTGCAGCGCAGCCTGTTGCAGTCGCGGCTGCCCGACGTCCCGGGGCTGGAGCTGGCCGTGCGGTACGAGCCGGCCGGCGCGCAAACCGAGGTGGGCGGCGACTTCTACGAGCTCACCATGCTCGACGGGAAGCTGCTGGCGGCGATCGGCGACGTCGCGGGGCACTCGCTGCACGCGGCCACCGTGATGGCCGAGTTGCGCCACGCGGTGCGCGCATACGCGGTTGAGGGACACCCGCCCGGCGCGGTCCTGGAGCTGGTCAACCGCTTCATGCGTACCGTGCTGCCGACCGACTCCGCCACGCTCTGCCTGTTGACGCTCGAGCCGCACACCGGGCGGGTCCGGATGGCAAGCGCCGGGCACCTACCGCCTTTGCTGCAAGTGGACGGCGAGGTCCGCTTCCTGGCGCCGAGGGGCCCGCTGCTCGGCATCAACGCGCCGCGCGGCGAGGATCTCGAGTTGATCCTGCCGCCGGGCGGCACGCTGGTCCTCTACACCGACGGCCTGATCGAACGACGTGACGCCGACATCGACGTGGGTCTGTCCGAGCTGGCGGCGTGCGCGGCCGAGGTGGAGCCGAGCCTGGACGCGTTCTGCCAGCGGCTTCTGGTGCACCTGGCGGGGGCGGGCGAGCAGGCCGACGACATCGCGGTGGTAGCGCTCCGGCGGAGCTAAGCGGCACCCAGGGTGTCCAGGATCCACGCCGTCACGAACGCCTCTTCCTTCCAGGAGTCGTAGCGGCCGCTCGGCCCCCCGTGCCCCGCGCCCATCTCCGTCTTCAACAGGTACGAGCCGTCCGGCGCTACCGACCGCAGGCGGGCGATCCACTTGGCCGGCTCGTGGTAGAGCACGCGGGTGTCGTTGAGGCTGGTGACGGCCAGGATCGCCGGATAGCGGGTCTTGGCGACGTTCTCGTACGGGCTGTAGGACTTCATGTACGCGTACACCTCGGCGGACTCGAGCGGGTTGCCCCACTCCTCCCACTCGGTGACGGTCAGTGGCAGTGACGGGTCCAAGATGGACGTGAGCGGGTCCACGAACGGCACCTGCGCGACGATGCCCGCGAACGCCTCCGGCGCCAGGTTCGCGACCGCGCCCATGAGCAGGCCGCCCGCCGAGCCACCCCGGGCGACCAGCCGGTCGGCGCTCGTCCAGGAGCTCTTGACCAGTGCATGAGCGCACGCCACGAAATCGGTGAACGTGTTCTTCTTGGCCAGCATCTTGCCGCTCTCGTACCAGCGGCGGCCCATCTCGCCGCCGCCACGGATGTGCGCGATGGCGTAGACGACGCCGCGGTCGAGCAGCGACAGCCGGGCGATCGAGAAGTACGGGTCGACACTGTGCTCGTACGAGCCGTAGCCGTACAGGACCAGCGGGGCCGTGCCGTCGCGCGGGGTGCCCTTGCGAGCCACCAGCGAGATCGGGATGCGGGTGCCGTCGTCCGCGGTCGCCCACTCCCGGAACTGTTCGTAGTCGTCCGGGTTGTAGCCGCCCAGCACCGGCTTCTGCTTGCGCAGCGTCATCGTGCGCGTCACCAGGTCGACGTCGTAGACGGAGTCCGGGGTGACCATCGAGGTGTAGCCGATCCGCACCGAACTCGTGTCGTACTCCGGATTCCCGGCCAGGCTCACGCTGTACAGCGGCTCCGGAAACTCCACGTCGTACGAGTCGGTGCTGCCGTCCGCCATCACCCGCAGCCCGGTCAGGCCCTCGCGGCGCACCGAGATCACGATGTGCCGGGCGAACGCGTCCACCGACTCGAGGCGCGTGCGCGGCTGGTGCGGGATCAGCTCGATCCATTCGCCGGGCGCGTCCGCCGACGTGTACGCGAGCGCGAAGTCCTCGGCCTGATCGTTGTGCAGGATCAGAAATCGGTGGCCGTGGTGCTCCACCGAGTACTCGACACCCTGCCTGCGCTCGGCGATGATGGCCGGCTCCGCGGTGGCGTTGTCGGCCGCGATGACCCGTACCTCCGAGGTGACCTTGCTCCGTGCCTCGATGAGGATGAACTTCTCGCTGCGGGTCAGTTCGACGCCCACCCAGAACCGCTCGTCGGCCTCCTCGTAGACCAGCGCGTCGTCGGCCGCCGGCTGCCCGATCGTGTGCCGCCAGATCCGGTACGGCCGCCACGCCTCGTCCACGGTGATGTAGAACAGCGTCGACGCGTCCGTGGACCACGCGCTGCCGTAGAACGTGTCCGGCACCTCATCGGCGAGCACCTCTGAAGTGCGCAGGTCCTTGACCCTCAGCGTGAAACGCTCGTCGCCGTCGAAATCGGTGGAGTAGGCCAGCCAGTTGCCGTCCGGGCTCACATCGAACGTGCCGAGCGCGAAGAAGTCCTTGCCCTCGGCGAGCGCGTTCCCGTCGAGCAGCACCTCCTCGCCGTCTATGCCGCCGACCATCGGTGGATCCGTTTCACCCGGCTGCGCCGGGACCCGGCACTGGATGCCGTACTGTTTGCCCTCGATCGTCCGGGTGTAGTACCAATAGCCGCCTTTACGGCTGGGCACCGACAGGTCCGTCTCCTGGGTCCGCCCCTTGATCTCCTCGAACACCGTGGTCCGCAGCTCGGCGAGGTGTGCGGTCGCCCGCTCGGTCCAGGCGTTCTCCGCTTTGAGGTAGGCGATGGTCTCCGGATTCTCCTTGTCGGCCAGCCACGCGAACTCGTCGGTGACGGTGTCGCCGTGGTGGGTGCGCTCGAAGGGCACCTGGCGGACTGCGGGCGGAGCTTCGGGCGATTCGGTCGTCACGCGATCCACGTTACCGGGCGGTCGTTGCAGGACCTGGCGTCCGGTCGAGCCCCGCTCTTCGGGACGGTGTCTGCGGAAACAGACAAGGCGGTCGCAACGCCCGCCGCCGCACGCGCTCATTCGAACATGTGTACTATATGCAAGAGTGAACGATCTTCAGGGCGCTCGATGTCAGGGGAAAGCGATGGCCGTCTGCGCTTCCTTGGTCATCTCTTTTGAGGTAATCGAATGACCGGCTCCCTGCCGCCGCGTGAGCCCCTGCTGCGGGCTCTGATCGACATCTGCGGCCCCGACTTCGCCCGGACGGCCGGCCCCGGCGACACCGTGGCCGGACGGCGAGCGAGTTACGTCGCCGCGCCCGCCACCACCGATGCCGTCGCCGACACCATGCGCCTGGCCAGAGATCGCGGCCTCGTGGTCGTCCCGCGCGGCGGCGGCACGAAGATCGACTGGGGTACGCCCCCGCCCGGCGTCGACCTGCTCCTCGACACGGCCCGGCTGGCCGGGATCTGGCATCACCACCACGAGGAGTCGGCCGCTGAGGTCGGCAGCGGAACGCCGATGCGGGCGGTTCAGGCTGCACTCGCCCTGCGTGGCCAGCGCCTCGCGGTGGATCCGCCGTCGCAGGGCGCCACGGTCGGCGGAGTGCTCGCGGTCAACGAGTCCGGGCCGCTGCGTCACAAGTTCGGTGGCCCGGCCAGTCAGGTCAACACCGTCAGCTACGTCGACTCCGGCGGCGCGCCGGGTGAGATGAGCGGCGAGTGGGGCTACGTCGGGATCGCCGCCATCAGCGGCGTGCTGGTGTCCGCGCACCTGCGCCTCCAGCCGCTTCCGGCTGCGCGCCGCTGGGTCGGGGTGGCCGTGTTGACCCCGCTGCAGGTACACAACTTCGTCGAAGAGACGCTCGCGCAGGACCTCGACCCGAGCGCGATCGAGATCGACCTGCCAACGCCGACCGTCCCGCGAACGACCGAGCGGCCACCTGGCTCGCTCGCGGTGCTACTCGAGGGCGACCCGGACAGTGTCACCGAGCGCGCCGGCCGGCTGGCGGTCGCGCTCGGCCCAGACGCGACGATCTCGGAGATAGCCCCGCGTTGGTGGGGCCGGTACCCGTTCGGCCCCTCCGACGTCGCGCTCCGAATCTCGGTGGCGATCGGGGACCTGCACGCCGCCGTCTATGCCCTGAGCGACGCCGCCGGCCGCCCGGTCCCGGTACGCGGGTCCGCCGGCATCGGCAGCGTGCATGCGGTCCTGCCCGGGAGCCTGACCCCCGACCGGGTCGAGGCCATCCTCGACTCGATCCGCAACGTCCTGATAGCGCGCGGTGGCCGCGCGGTGGCCATCGCGGCTCCGCCGGGCATCGCGCGGCACGTCGATATGGCGAGCCGCCGTTACCTGTTCTGAGTCCGCCCGACCGGTCGGGCCGGTCGCTCCTCGTCCAGCGGTGGCCGGGCAGGTGGGACACGGCTGCCGCGCTGCCGGCGTCTCAGCGGTTCGGGGCGCCTACGGCGTACGTCAAATAGGCGAACTGGCCGCGCTGCTCGACGCCGGTCAGCGTCAGGCGCGACGACGTCATCCGGCGGGGCAGCAGCGGCGCGCCCGCACCCAGCGTCACCGGCGCCACCCCGAGCACGAGCTCGTCCAGCAGACCCTCGTCGGCGAACGCCCCGGCCAGCTCGCCGCCGCCCACGATCCAGACGTTCCCGCCCTTGGCGGCCTCGACCATCGCCTGATGGACCGGCCGCACGTCGCCACGGACGAACGTCAGGTCGGCGCCTGGGATCCGCGGGAGGTCGCGATGGGTGAACACCCAGGCGGGCACGTCACCGTAGTAGTCCGCCCACTTGAGTGGCTGGTCGAGCAGCGCGTCGTGCTCGAGCACCCACATATAGGTGGTGGCGCCCATCGCGAAGGCCCCTACGTCCGCGAAGAACGCCTCGAACGGATTGGTCCCGGCCTGGTCTTCACGGCCCTCGCCGACCGAGAACAACCAGTCGAGCGAGTTGTCCTCATCCGCGATGAAGCCGTCGATGCTGGTCGCTGTGTAGTACTGCGTCTTGGCCACGGCGAAAACCTACGCGTCGTTGCGGAGGACGAGGATCGCGATGTCGTCGCGCGGCTCCTCGACCGAGAAGTTGATCGTGGTCGACCGCAGCCGCGCGGCCATCACGTCCGCCGGGTATCCGGCAAGTGGCGTCGCCGCGTCGAGTAGTCGCGCGCTCCCGAACAGCTCGCGGCCGCGGCGCCGTTCTGTCACCCCGTCGGTGTAGAAGACAAGCGAGTCACCCGATCCCAGCGTCACCGCGACGTCCGGGGAGGCGATCGTCTCGAGGAGGCCGAGTGCCGTACCCCCTTTGCCCACGAACGACGTCTTGCCGTCGGCTCGGACCAGCACCGCACGGTCGTGGCCGGCCAGGTGCAGGCAGACCTCGAGCGTGCGGTCCGGCCGGCGTTCGACGGACGCCATCGCCAGCGTGCAGTAGCGACCGCCGCCGCGCTGCACCAGCGTGCGGTTCACCCGGCAGAGGATCTCCGACATCGGCTTGCCGTCGTCCACGAGGATCCGGATGACATCGCGGACCAGTCCCGTCACGGTCGCGGCCTGCACGCCCTTGCCGGACACGTCGCCCACGACGACGATCCAATGATCGTCCGACGCGGGCACGACGTCGTAGAAGTCGCCACCCACCTCCGATCCCGTCGGCACGTATTCGGCCGCGAAGCCCACGCCGTCGACGTGCGGCAGCGCCGGCGGCAGGAGCGAGGCCTGCAGCGTACGGGCGACCCGGCGCCGCTCGTCGTGGATGCGCGCGTTGTCGATGGCGATCGCGGCCCGGCGGGCGACGTCCTCCAGCACGGCGACCTCGTCGGCGTCGTGCCGCTGCTTGTGATGGCGACCCACGGCGAGCGTGCCGAGGCGCTGTCCCCGAGCGACGAGCGGGAGGGCGAAGCCCTCCGGCGGCGTGCTGAAAATGACCTGCGTGCCGATCCGGGAGGCCTCCTCGAGCCGGGCCAGCACCGAGTCGGGGCCCGACTCGCCGAGCGTCGCGTAGAGCTTGGCGAGCGCGCTCTCATCGGCGTGGGTCGCCGCCGCCAGCTGCAACCGGCCCCACGCGTCCGTGGTGTGCACCGCGCACCACTGACCCAGGCGCGGCACAACCAGCTGCGGGATGAGCGCCATCGTGAGGTTCACGTCGAGGGACTGGGCCAGCAGCTCGCTGGCCTCGGCCAGGAACGTCAGCCAGGTCTGCCGGCGCAGGTCGGCGCGGCGCAGCCGGTCGTTCTCGAGGTGCAGCGAGAAGCGCTCCGCGACGATCGTGGCGAGCGGCTGTGCGTAACCGACGGGCGAGGCGTCGAGCTCGAGCTCCCCCGAGTACGGCCGCTGCACGGCCAGCGGGACGCGGATAGTGGCCGCGTCGTCCCGCGGCGGCCGCCCGTAGCGGGCGAGCAACTGGCGCCCACCGCCGTCGCCGCGGTCGAGCCGTACCACACCACCGGCCGCCCCGGTGAGCAGGGCGAGCCGCGACAGCAGATTGGTGGCGAACTCCGCCAGCCCGTCGTCGGCGTGCTGGTCGGGATCGATCTGCAGCAGCCCGGTCAGCGCTCCGACGCTCGGAGTGCCGGCCGCGGCCGCAGCGGCCGTGGTGGGCAAGGAGCCCGGGCCGGTGTGCCGCTCGAGGCGAAACCACACCCCCTTACCCGTGCCCTCGTGCACCGTGCCCCACCGGCTCGCGAAGTGGTCGACGAGCAGCAGCCCGCGACCGCGCTCCGCGACGTCGCCGATGTCGACCTTGGCGTTCTTCGGGCCGACCGCCAGCCGTTCGAGCGGCCCGGGCGCGAAGTCGGTGACCGTGACGGTCAGGCCGCTCGGGTCGGCGGTCACCTCGATGTCGAGCTCGGTGCCGGCGTGCACCACAGCGTTGGTGGACAGTTCCGTGGTCAGCAGCAATGCCTCGTTGAGCAGCGAGTCGAGTCCGGTCTCCTCGAGCACGGATCGCACGAGGGCTCGGGCCGCGGCGGGCGTACGCCGGTCGTTGGGCAGGCGGACGCGTCGCACGTGCGCCCTTGCCGTCTCTCCCGCCTCCACGGACACGCATGCATCCTCTCCTGTCAGCGGGTGTATGCACAAAGCCGTGTCTCGCAATGGCCACCTGGGCGAGAGAAGATAGGTAGCCCCCCAGCATTTTGACAGCGAGTGAGGACAGCATGACTGCGGCCAAAGAGGTCAGCGTCGGCGCCCCCGACGACACCGCCCTGCTCGGTGAGCTCGCAGACGCGTTGCGGCGGGTCCGTCGCGGCGATCTGAAGGTCCGCCTGCCCCGGCGCTCCGGCGCCGCGGGCGAGGTCGCCGACGCGTTCAACGAGGTGGTGTCGCTGCAGGAACGACAAACCTTGGGCGTACGCCGGATCAGCCGGATCGTGGGCCGCGACGGCCGGCTGACCGAGCGCCTCGACGAGGAGGGGCTCGACGGCGCATGGGCCGACAGCGTCCGTTCGGTCAACTCGCTGATCGACGACCTCGGGCGCCCCACCACGGAGATCTCCCGGGTCATCGTCGCCGTGGCCGAGGGCGACCTTTCGCAGCACATGGCACTCGAGATGGACGGGCGACCCCTGAGGGGTGAATTTCTGCGGATCGGCCGCGTGGTCAACACGATGGTCGATCAGCTGTCGTCGTTCGCCGACGAGGTCACCCGCGTCGCCCGCGAGGTGGGCACCGAGGGCGAGCTTGGTGGCCAGGCCGACGTCCGCGGCGTGGCCGGCACGTGGAAGGACCTGACCGACTCCGTCAACACGATGGCGTCGAACCTGACCCACCAGGTCCGTTCCATCTCGCAGGTCGCGACCGCGATGGCCCGCGGCGACCTGTCGCAGAAGATCACCGTTTCAGCGCGTGGCGAGGTGGCCGAACTGGCCGACACCATGAACGGCGTGACCGACACGCTGCGGCTCTTCGCCGAGCAGGTCACGCGCGTGGCCCGGGAAGTGGGCACCGAGGGAAAGCTCGGCGGCCAGGCCGACGTGCCCAACGTGGCCGGCACCTGGAAGGACCTCACCGACTCGGTGAACTCGATGGCGTCGAACCTGACCAGCCAGGTCCGCAACATCGCTCAGGTCTCCACCGCGGTGGCGAAGGGCGACCTGTCGCAGAAGATCACGGTGGCCGCGCAGGGCGAGATCCTCGAACTCAAGGACACCGTCAACACGATGGTCGATCAGCTGTCCGGCTTCGCCGACGAGGTCACCCGGGTGGCCCGGGAGGTCGGCACCGAGGGGCGGCTCGGCGGCCAGGCGCAGGTCCGCGGCGTCTCCGGCACCTGGCGTGACCTCACCGAGAACGTCAACCAGCTGGCCGCGAACCTCACCGACCAGGTGCGCAACATCTCCCAGGTCTCCACCGCGGTGGCCAAGGGCGACCTCTCGCAGAAGATCACGGTCGACGCCCGCGGCGAGATCGCCGAGCTGAAGAACACCATGAACACCATGGTCGACCAGCTGTCGTCGTTCGCCGACGAGGTCACCCGCGTCGCGCGCGAGGTGGGCTCGGAGGGCAAACTGGGCGGCCAGGCCCAGGTCAAGGGCGTCTCCGGTACGTGGCGCGACCTCACCGACAACGTGAACTACATGGCCTCCAACCTGACCAGCCAGGTCCGCAACATCGCGTCGGTCACCACCGCGGTGGCGAAGGGCGATCTCGGGCAGAAGATCACGGTCGACGCGCGCGGCGAGATCCTGGAGCTGAAGTCGACGGTCAACACGATGGTGGACCAGCTGTCGTCGTTCGCCGACGAGGTGACCCGGGTGGCCCGCGAGGTGGGCACCGAGGGCAAGCTCGGCGGCCAGGCCCAGGTACGCGGCGTGGCCGGGACCTGGCGCGACCTCACCGACAACGTCAACTCGATGGCGTCCAACCTGACCGCCCAGGTCCGCAATATCGCCCAGGTCTCCACGGCGGTGGCGAAGGGCGACCTGTCGCAGAAGATCACGGTCGACGCGCGCGGGGAGATCCTGGAGCTGAAGTCGACCGTGAACACGATGGTCGATCAGCTTTCCTCCTTCGCCGACGAGGTCACAAGAGTTGCCCGCGAGGTTGGTAC
>JBKOWB010000126.1:0-5307 GCA_046724195.1 Actinomycetota bacterium | reverse complement strand
ACGTGGCTCTGATGACCGACCAGTACCCGCCGCTCCGGCTCCACCAGGGCGGTGACGATCCCATAGGCCCGGCGGCCCCGCCGGAGACCGGGGCTGCGCCGTAGCCCGACGCGGCACCACCGGCGATAGGCCGCGCCGTAGCCCGGTGGCCGCCACGTTAAGCCCGTAACATGTCTGACATGGAGCGGCGCCCGACGATCTACGACGTCGCGCACGAGGCGGGCGTGGCGGCCTCCACCGTGTCCCGGGCGTACTCGCGGCCGGGCCGGGTCAACTCCGATACCGCGCAGAAGGTCTTCCGGGCCGCGGCACGGCTCGGGTATCGGTCCGCACGCTTCGACCCCGACGGCCACCATCCCGGCGGCCGCCAGACGCACAACGCGATCGGCCTGGTCGTCGCCGACGTCACGAACCCGTTTTACGGGGAGATCATCAAGGGCGCGTACGAGGCGGCCCGCGAGGCCGGCTATCAGCTGATCCTCTCGCACACCAACGAGTCGCCCGAGGTGGAACGCCAGACCATCGAGAACGAACTGGACCAGGTCGACGGCATCGTCATCGCCAGCTCGCGGATGACCGACTCGGCGCTGCGGATGGTGGCCAAACAGAAGGCTGTCGTGCTGCTGAACCGGACCATCCCCGAGGCGAACTGCGTGCTGAACGACAACGAGCGCGGGATCCGCCGAGCTGCTGAGCACCTCGGCATGCTCGGGCACGACAACATTCTGTACGTCGCCGGGCCCGAGACCAGTTGGTCGAACGGTGTCCGGTGGCGGGCGCTGCGCGAGGCGGCGACCGAGCTCTCGCTGTACGTCCGCCGCATCGGCCCCAACGAGCCGACCATCCTGGCCGGCTTCAGCGCGGCCCGGCGGGTGGCCGAGCTCGACGCCACGGCGGTGCTGGCATACAACGATCCGCTCGCTATCGGCGTCATGAAGGGGCTGCGCAAGCTGGGCGTCGCTGTGCCGGACGACGTCAGCGTGGTGGGCTTCGACAACATCATCTTCGACGAGCTCGTCGAGCCGGCGCTCACGACGGTCGCGTCACCGCTGTACCGCATGGGCTTCATGGGCGTACAGAACTGCATCGCGGTCGCGCTCGGTGCCCGTCCCAGCGGGCCGCCGCTGGTGTTGCCCGTACGCCTCGTCGAGCGACAGTCGACCGCTGCGCGCAGGCGGAGCCGGACCTTGCCGGCCCGCACCACGATGAGTGCTTTCAGGTTCCGATAGTCGTCGTCACCGTACCGTCGCCGGAAGGTTGCGCCGGGCCCACTCGAACGAGATGCGGTGCGACTCGAACCGGGACTCCACGCTCGGCTCATCCACTTCGATCATGAAGTCACCGTCGTAGTCGTCGGGGATGGCGGCCACGACCGCCGCGAAGTCCACGACGCCCAGCCCGGGCTCGGCCCACAGCCGCTTGGTGCTCTGCACGTCCTGGTAGCTCATGCCGGTCCTACTGTCGGGGGCGAGCAGGTCGGGGAAGCAGTCCTTGATATGGATACCGCCGATGCGGTCGGCGTACCGCCGGATGAAGGGCGCTGGTTCGATGCCGGCCCACCGCAAGTGGCCGGTGTCCGGCCCGAACCCGATGATGTCGGGGCCCAGGTCGTCGAGCAGGCGAACGATCTCCTCCTCGGTCTCGAAGACGCCGCCCACGTGCGAATGGTGCAACGGGCGCAGGCCCTCCGCCTGCAGCACCCGGCAGACGGTCCCGCAGTTGTCGATGGCGCGGGCGAGGCGGCCCTCGTCGAAGTCGGCTCCGACCGCGGGCCGGGCCAGCCGGGCCGGGATCGACATCGACGAGACCATGGTCCGGTCGAGGCCCAGCGTCACCTGGGTGGCGCCGAACCGCTTGGCACGTTCCACCTCCTCGGCCATGTCGACGGTCTCGTCGAACGGGGAGCTGAACAGGCTGAGCGAGGGCGCGAGGCCGTAACCGTCGATCCACTCGGCGTACTCCGAAGCGCTCATGCCGTCGGGCACGTCGGCCTTGACCGCGGTGAAGCCGATCTCCTGGAAGTCCCGGAACGCCTCGTCGAACACCTCCCGCGTCTTGCCGGCGCGGCTCCAGTACGGGATCGGATTGGCGGCGATACGGTTCATCACAGAGTCACCGGCCGTCCGGTCCGCGCGGACTCGTACGCCCCCGTGATGACGCCGATCGACCGCCGGTTGGTCTCCAGATCAACCCGCAGTTGCTCGGTTCCGTCGAGTGCCCCGAGGAAGTTCAGGTACTGCAGCCGGTGCGCGTCGGACAGCTGGCCCGGATCGCTGCCCGCCGTCGGCACGGCACGGTCGGAGGTCGCACCCATCAGCTTCTCGTCCGGCTCGGTGCCCACCGGCGTGGCGTGGAAGAACGCGAGCTGATCGTTGTCGATGACCGCGGAGCCTCGGTCGCCGTGCACCTGCAGGCGCGCGCTCAGCCCGGGATAGGCGGCGGTGGTGGCGTGCAGCACGCCGAAGGCCCCGTTCTCGAACCGGACGACGCCGACCGCGACGTCCTCGGTCTCGATCCGCTCGTGCGCCAGCGTGCCCGTGTACGCGAACACCTCGACCGGCCGGCCCATGGCCGCGACGAGCAGGTCGACCGTGTGCACGCCCTGGTTCATCAGCGCCCCGCCGCCGTCGAGCTCCCATGTGCCCCGCCAGTCGCCGGAGTCGTAGTAGCTCTGCCCCCGCCACCAGTCGATCGAGGCGATGCCCGAGGTCAGCCGGCCCAGCTCGCCCCGGCTGATGGCCGTGAGCGTGACCTCGGTGGCCGGGTCGAACCGGTGTTGCGAGATCACCGTCACGATGGTGCCCGCCTTTTGCTGGGCCTCGATGATCTCGTCGGTCTTCTCGACGGTGATCTCGGCGGGCTTCTCGACGATGACGTGCTTGCCCGCGGCGAGGGCCTCGATCGCCACCTCCGCGTGCCGCCCGGTCGGTGTGCACACTACGACGACGTCGACATCCACGGTCGCGAGCGCGTCGGCCAGCGACGCGAACGGCGTGCCGCCGCGCTCGGCGGCGAGTCGTTCGGCCTTCTCGACGTCGATGTCGACGACGGCGGCCAGGTCGATCCGATCCGCGAGCTGGCTGATGACCAACCCGTGGTGCTTGCCGATCACGCCCGCGCCCACCAGCGCGAACTTACGCCGTGTGCTCATGCGTACTCGATCTCCTCGGCCTTGAGCATGTCGGTGAAGGCCTTCCAGGCGCTGCGGAACAGGTCCGGACCGGAGAACCCGCCGAGCGTGGTGCCGATGTTCAGGTGCGGCTCGAGGGAGAAGAACCCGTCGAAACCGTCGTGGCGCAGCGCGCGAATGGTGCGGGCGACCTCGCCGTCGCCGTTGCCCGCGGTCACCACTGTGCCGTCCGCGGCCAGTGCATCTTTGATCTGGACGTACTCGAGGTGCGGCCGCAGGATGGCGTACCCGTCGGTGTATGGGCGGACCCCGACCTGGACGAAGTTGGCCGGGTCCCAGGCCAGCCGCAGGTGCGGCGAGCCGACGGAGCGGACGATGTCCAGGCACCGGCTGGGCACGTCGCCGTAGATCTCCTTCTCGTTCTCGTGCAGCAGGATCAGGTCCTCCTCCTCGGCGACCCGGGCCAGCGCCCGCATCCGGGCGATCACCTCGTCGCGGTGATCGGCCGGATCTGCGCCGGGACGCAGGAAGAACGAGAAGATCCGTACGTACGGCGCGTCCAGGAAGTGAGCCACCTCCGCGGCGTGCCGCATCCGTTCGAGGTGCGGCGGGAACTCCTCGTCAATGAAGATCTTGCCGATCGGCGAACCGATGCTCGATACCTTGAGGTCGTGTGCTGCGAGCGTGTCGCGCATGACGGCCAGCTGCTCGGGCTTGAGGTCGAGGATGTTGACGTCCCAGGCGCTGCGCACCTCGACGTACTTCAGCCCGAGGCCCGCCGCCACCTGGCACTGCTCGGTGAAGTCGGGGGAGATCTCGTCGGAGAATCCGGAAAGGGTCCACATCGGTGGCGTCCTTCTCTCGTGAGGCGTCTTGTTATTCAGTCACCGGCCCGCGCCGGCCGGCCATCTGTTGCCATTTGTTGTCCGTACGCCTGCTTGACGACTCGCAGGGACTTGGCGGCTTCGGCCGGGCCGATCCAGAACGGGTCCGGGTCCCGAAGCGCGCGGTAGAAGTCGGCGATGAGCAGCTCGTGGGACACGCCCCAGTACGCGCGGCCGCCGCTGCTCGCCCGGCGTTCGGCGATCACCTCGGTCCGCCCGTCGGCATAGCTGACGGTCAGGTCGCCGCGGATGAACAGCACCGCCCGCTCGGTGACGATCTCCATCGTGACCGGCGAGTCGGACACGTTGGTGACGGTCGCGAAGACCACGCTGCGCGCACCGCCGGCATGGTCGAGCAGTACGTGGGCGGTGTCCTCGACGTCGGCGACGCCGTCGAGGACGTACCGTCCGGCGTGGCCGCGTACCCGGGTGACGTCGCCGAGCAGCCACTCCATCAGGTCGAGCGTGTGAATAGCCTGGTTGATCAGCACGCCGCCGCCGCTGTCCCGGGCGTGCCCGCGCCAGGGTCTGGCCCGGTAGTATGCCGGGTCGCGGTGCCACAGGACGGTGGCCGAGCCGCCCCGTACCGCGCCGAGGTCGCCGGAGGCCAACAGCGTGCGGGCCGCTTGCACCGGCACGTTGTACCGGTTCTGCAGGCAGACGCCGATCTTCACTTGCGGGTACTCCCAGGCCGCGGCGATCAACCGGTCGGCCTCGGCGAGGGTGTGCGCCACGGGCTTCTCGACGAGGACGTGGACGCCGGCGTCGAGGCAATCGATCGCGACCTCGGCGTGCTGGTTGTGCGGTGTGCAGACGTGCACGACGTCGGGGCGCACCGTGTCGATCAGCTCACGGTGATCGGTGAACCCCGGCACGCCGTACCGCGCGGCCGCGACCGTCGCCCGGGCCGGTTCCGTGTCACAGACGCCGACCAGGTCGATGCCGGCGAGGCTGCCGATCGCCTCAAGGTGCACGATCGACACGTCACCGCATCCGATCACGGCCGCGGTGGTCACGGCGTCACTTGACGCCGCCGGCCGTGAGGCCGCCGACCAGGTAGCGCTGGAACAGCAGGTACAGCAGCACCACGGGAGCCGCGCAGACCAGGGCGGCGGCCATGATCTGGGAGTAGACCGGCAATGCGCCGCCCTCCTGGGTCGCCCCGAACACGGACAGCGCGACCGCCGCGGTCTGCGTCTCCGGCCGGGTCAGCACGGATGCGAAGAGCACGTCGTTCCAGCCCAACAGGAAGGCGAAGATGGCGGATACCACGATCGCCGGCAGGCTGAGCGG
>JBKOWB010000188.1:0-11121 GCA_046724195.1 Actinomycetota bacterium | reverse complement strand
AGGCCGAGCTGGTCGGCTCGCCCGACGGTCTCGCCACCCTGCCCGGCGTCCACGATCTGCGGACCGAGAACGGGACGGTCGCCTTCGAGGTGGACCCCGACGCGCTCGAACCGGCGCTGCAGACGCTCGTCAACGTCGGCGTGCGCAGCCTGGTGAGCCAGCCGCCCACGCTCGAGGAACTGTTCCTGCGGCAGTACCAGGGGGCCTCGAAATGACCACGTCGGCGTTGACCGGCACGGGCAAGCTGGTGCGGTTGATCCTGCGCCGCGACCGCGTGCTGTTGCCGCTCTGGGTCGTGGTGCTGGGGATCGTCCCGGTCGGCTACTTATCCTCGTTCAACGGATTGTTCCCCACCGAAGCGGACCGGCAGCGTTACGCGGACATCAGCGTCCACAACGCCGGCTTCGTGGCGCTCTACGGGCAGCTCTCCGGCTCCAGCATCGGCGAGCTGGTCTCCTGGCGGGCCGGCTTCATCCCGGTCATGATCGCGCTGTTCAGCCTCCTCACGGTCATCCGGCACACCCGTACCGACGAGGAGGCCGGGCGGACGGAGCTGCTCGGGGCGGCCGCGATCGGCCGGTACGCGCAGCTCGCCGCGGCGCTGATCGTCACGTTCGCCGCCAACGCGGTGCTGGCCCTCATCCTCACCGCGTCCATGATCGGGCAGGGGCTGCCGGCCGATGGCTCGCTGGCTTTCGGCGCCGAGTTCGCGCTCGCGGGCTGGGCCTTCGCGGGCGTCGCCGCGGTCACAGCGCAGCTCACCAGCAGCGCCCGCGGGGCCCGTTCGATCGCCATCCTGGCGCTCGGCGTGGCGTGGGTACTTCGGCTTGCCGGCGACATCAGCGCGGTCGGCACCGGCACGCTGGCCTGGCTGTCCTGGGTCTCGCCGATCGGCTGGGTGCAGCACATCTTCCCGTACGACGGCAACCACTGGTGGCCGGCCGTCCTGACGCTGATCTTCGCCGTCGCGACCACCTGGCTGGGTGCCGCGCTGCTGTCCCGCCGCGATCTCGGCGCCGGGCTGCTCCCGGACCGCCCTGGCCCGGCCACCGCCGCGCCGAGTCTGCGCTCGCCGCTGGCCCTGGCGTGGCGGCTGCACCGAGGGCTGCTCGCCGGCTGGGTCGCCGGCTTCGCCGCACTCGGGCTGGTCTTCGGCGCGGTGGCACAGAGCGTCGCCGATCTCGTGAACGGCAACAGCGGCCTGACCCAGGTCTTCGCCCGGATGGGCGGGGCAACGGGCCTGGTGAACAGCTACTTCGCCAGCGTGGCCGGCATTCTGGGAGTGACCGCGGCGGGATACGCGGTGCAGGCCACATTGCGGTTGCGCGAGGAGGAGACGACCGGCCACGCCGAGGTCGTCCTGACGTCCGCGGTCGGGCGGCTCCGCTGGGCCGGTAGCCACCTGGTCTTCTCGCTGCTCGGGCCCGCCCTCGTGCTGGCCGTCGCCGGATTCCTCGAGGGCCTGACCTACGGGCTGATCAGCAACGACGTCGGGGGTCAGCTCTCCGGCGCGCTGAGCGGGACGATGGCGCAACTGCCCGCGGTCTGGGTACTCGCCGCCTTCGCCGTGCTGCTCTTCGGGCTGCTGCCACGGTGGGCGCCCGCGGCGTGGGGCGCGCTCGCGGTCTGCCTGCTGATCCTGCTCGTCGGTACGACGCTGCAGCTCGACCAGTGGATCCTGGACATCTCGCCGTTCACCCACGTCCCGCACCTGCCCGGCGGGGACGCTACAGCGACGCCGCTCGTGACGCTGACGGTGGTGGCGGCGGCGCTGGCCGCGGCCGGTCTCACCGGCTTGCGCCGGCGAGACATCCCGGTCGGCTGATTCCCCCGCGATCTTGGGCTTGTGGTTGGGCACAAGTCCAAGATCGGCGGCAGGGCTACAGGGAGCGGTCGGGGAGGAGGCGCTCCTCGTGGTCCAGTTCCCGCTCCAGCACGCGGAGCCCCTCGTCGGACAGCCGGCCGGCGTCGCGCCGGCGCAGCAGCTCCTCGCGCTGCGCTTCGAGGACCGCGTGCCGGACCCCCAGGGCCGCCTCGTACTGCGGCGAGTGCGGCACCTCGTCGGAGTCGGCCTTCTCCAGCAGATCCAGCCGGCGCCGGTAGCGCTCCAGCCGGAGGTCCAGCTGCCGGCGCATGTTCTCGATCGCGTGGTCCTCGACGTGGTCGTGCTGCTCGTGCTGGATCTCGTCGAGCCGGTCGAGCGCGGCCCGCACCGATGCCGACCGTGCCTCGTTGCGTTGCCGCGCCTTGTCCGCCTCGTTCGCTCGCAGGCCCAGCCGGTTGACCAGCGGAGCGAACGTCAGCCCCTGCCCAACTAGCGTGACCAGCACGACGATGAACGCGCAGAACTGCAGCAGGTCGCGGTCCGGGAATGGGTCGGGCAGCGCGAAGATCGCCGCGAGGGTGATGACGCCGCGCGTGCCGGCCCAGCTCAGCGCCACGACCTCCCTGCCGTTCAGCGCCTTCTCCCGCCGCTTGCCATGGGAGTTGGGGTCGTTGCCGCCCTCCGCGGACGCCTCGCCACCCAGCCGGGTGTGCAGCGAGCGCGGCAGCAGTTGGGTGAGTACCAGCCACAGCGGACGCAACAGGAGCACCACGCCGACCGTGATCGCCACCGCGATGACGATCGTGGACGTGGAGTATTCGGAGAGCTTGTCCACCACGGCCGGCAGTTGCTGGCCGATGAGCAGGAATACCAGACCCTCGAGCAGGAAGTCGGCGAGCCGCCATACCGCGCTGGTCTGCAGCCGGCTCGCTCCGGTGGCCATCCGGGGCATGTCGTGGCCGATGATCAGCCCAGCGACGACGACCGCGAGTACACCCGAGACGTGCAGCTTCTCGGCCAGCAGGTACGCCGCGAACGGAGTGGCCAGCGATACGGCGTTCGCGCTGATCGGGTCGGCGCGGACCCGGCGCAGCAGCCGGATCGCGTACGCGACGGCGATGCCAACGCCCACACCGCCGGCGGCCGCGATGACGAACTGACCCACTGCGGCCGGGAAGGAGAAGCCTTCCCCGCCCGCGGCGGCGACGGCGACGCTCAGGAGGGTCAGCGCCGTAGCGTCGTTGAGCAGGCCCTCGCCCTGGATGATCGTCACGAGGTTGCTCGGCAGCCCCACCTTGCGGCCGACGGCGAGTGCGGCGACCGGGTCGGGCGGCGCGACCGCGGCGCCCAGCGCCACCCCGGCGGCCAGCGTCGCCCCGCTCACGAACAGCGAGAAACCGAGGCCGATGAGCAGCGCGGTGGCCAGCACCAGCGCCACCGACAGGCTGATCACGGTACGCATGTTGCGCCGGATGTCGATCAGCGACGAGTCCAGTGCGGCGCTGTAGAGCAGCGGCGGGATGACGAACGTCAGGATGAGCCTCGGATCGAGCTGCACGTTCGGGCCGGGCAGGACCGCGTACAGGATGCCGGCGATGGTCAGTAGCGCGGCGGACGGCAGGCCCGTCTTGTCGCTTATCCACCGCACCACCACGACCACCGCGACCGCCGCGAGGATGAACAGCAATGTCGCCTCGACACTCACCGGTCCATCCTCGCGGAAACCGATCGCGGCCGCGTCAGTAGCGGTAGTGGTCCGGCTTGTACGGGCCCTCGACGTCGACGCCGAGATACTCGGCCTGCTTCTTCGTCAGGGCGCTGAGCCGGACGCCCAGCGCGTCCAGGTGCAACCGTGCCACCTTCTCGTCCAGGTGCTTCGGGAGGACGTACACCTGGTTCTGGTATTGACCCGGCTTGGTCCACAGCTCGATCTGGGCCATGGCCTGGTTGGTGAACGAGTTCGACATGACGAAGCTGGGGTGACCGGTCGCGTTGCCGAGGTTCATCAGGCGGCCCTCGGACAGCACGATGATCGAGTGGCCGTCCGGGAAGCGCCACTCGTGAACCTGCGGCTTGATCTCCACCTTCTCGATGCCGGGCACCAGGGCGAGCCCGGCCATGTCGATCTCGTCGTCGAAGTGGCCGACGTTGCCGACGATCGCGTTGTGCTTCATCTTCGCCATCTGCTCGGCGCCGATGATGTCCGTACCGCCGGTCGCGGTGATGAAGATGTCGCCCACGTCGACGACATCGTCCAGCCGGACCACCTGCATGCCATCCATCGCCGCCTGCAGCGCGCAGATCGGGTCGATCTCGGTAACCACGACGCGGGCGCCCTGACCGCGCAGCGTCTCGGCCGCGCCCTTGCCGACGTCGCCGTAACCGCAGACCACGGCCAGTTTGCCGCCGAGCATCACATCGGTCGCGCGGTTGAGGCCGTCGACCAGCGAGTGCCGGATGCCGTACTTGTTGTCGAACTTGCTCTTGGTGACCGAGTCGTTGACGTTGATCGCCGGGAACAGCAGGCCGCCCTCGCTGGCCAGCTTGTAGAGCCGGCCCACGCCGGTCGTGGTCTCCTCGGTGACGCCGCGCATCTCCCCGACGATCCGGGTGAACCGCTGCGGGTCCGTGGCCAGGCTCGCGGCCAGCATGCGCAGGATCAGCTTGAACTCGGCGTGGTCGCCGTCCGCCGGCTGCGGGACCGCGCCGGCTTTCTCAAACTCGAATCCCTTGTGTACGAGCAGGGTCGCGTCGCCGCCGTCATCCACGATCATGTTCGGGCCCCGGCCGTCGCCGAAGTCGAACAGCTGCATCGTGCACCACCAGTACTCCTCCAGCGTCTCGCCCTTCCATGCGAACACCGGCGTACCGGAAGGCTTCTCGACCGTGCCGTGTGGGCCGACGACGACCGCGGCCGCGGCCTCGTCCTGGGTCGAGAAGATGTTGCACGACACCCAGCGGACCTGGGCACCGAGCGCGACCAGCGTCTCGATCAGCACGGCCGTCTGGATGGTCATGTGCAGCGACCCGGCGATCCGGGCCCCGCGCAGCGGCTGGGCGTCGGCGAACTCGCGCCGGATCGCCATCAGGCCGGGCATCTCGTGCTCGGCGAGCCGCATCTGGTGCCGGCCGAAGCCGGCGAGCGACAGGTCCGCCACCGCGAAGTCGATGCCGTTGATCTCTTGCAGTCTGCTACTCATGAAGAAGGGCTCCCCCCTCGTCAGGAGGCGCCCTTGAGACTGAACCCGGGCCGAGCGTGGCGGACCATGGTCCGTCGCAGCGCCTCTCGACCGGGGCGAGTTCAGTATAACTCTTCAGGGCTGCCGGCGTTCCTGCTGCTCGCGCAGCGCGACGGCGAACGCCTCGACGGGCCAGCCCTCCGCCAGGGCCTGCAGGACCAGCTCGGCCTGGGTCTGCGGGGCCAGACCGCCGATCGGCTGGTCGCGGTCGAGGTTGGTGGGGAACGGGTACCCCTCGGCGGAGGCGGCGACGACGTTGGCGGCGTTGCCCCCGAAGGACCGCAGCACCGGGTAGAGCGCCAGCGCCATTGAGGCGCGGTCGACGGCCTCCATCGCACGCCCGAACGCGGACGACACCTGCAACAGGTTCGCCATCCGCCGTACGTCCGGCGATCGGTTGGTGCCGGCGCCGTGGAACAGCGCGGGGTTGAAGAACGCGGCGTCGCCCTTCGCCAGCGGCAACTGCACGTAGTTCGCGTTGAAGTACTCGGTGAACTCCGGCAGGTGGAACGCGACGTAGCCGGCCGGGTACTTCTGCGAGTGCGGCAGGTACAGCGTCGGCCCGGTCTCCACCGGCATGTCGACGTGCGCGACCGCGCCCTGCAGCGTCAAAGCCGGCGACAGCAGGTGGATGTGCGCCGGGTAGCGCTGCGCCTGCTCCCGAGACATGAAGCCGAGGTGGTAATCGCGGTGCGCGACCTGGGCATCGCCGCCCGGATTGACGACATTGATCTGCGACGTCATCTGGTAGCCCGGGCCCAGCCACGCCGACGAGATCAGCGCGAGCACGTCGTTGGCGTAGTAGTCGGCGAACGCTGCTGGGTCACGCAGCGCGAACTTGTCCAGCGCACCCCAGACCCGGTCGTTCGCGCCGGGCTTGGCGAAGTGGTCGCCGCCCACGACGCCGGCCGCCTTCTGCTCCGCGATCATCTCGAAGAAGACCGCGGTGGCGCGGTCCACGACGTCGTGCGCGAACGCGCCCTTGAACACGACGATGCCGGGGCCCTCCAGCAGCGCGCGGGCCAGTTCCGCTCGCACCTCGGAGGTATCCCCGACCGTCCGGCCGTCGTAGATCAGGACGTTGCCCTCGACGTCGGCGGCGTGCGGGTATTCGGCCAGTTCGGTCTTCTGCTCGACGAGCGCCCGGAAGTCCGTAAGGCGGCAGTCGGCGGCGGTGAACCACGTCATGACATCAGGTTAGGTCCGCCGGCATCATCAGGGACTCTTGATAAGACCTCAAAAACCCATCATCCTGTACGCCGTGAAGCACCCGTACCGGATCCGCGAGATCGCCGCCCAGTCGGGCCTCAGCCAGGCCACCGTGGACCGGGTGCTGCACGGTCGCGGCGGCGTCCGGGAAAGCACCGTCCGCGAGGTGTACCAGGCGATCGCGGACCTGGACCGGCAGCAGTCGCAGGTGCGCCTCGGTGGCCGGACGTTCATGGTGGACGTGGTCGTGCAGGCGCCGCCGCGGTTCTCGGCGGCGGTCCGGAGCGCGCTCGAGGCCGAGCTGCCCGCGCTGCGTCCGGCGGTGATCCGGTCCCGCTTCCATCTGCTGGACGGTCCGGCGGTCAGCGATGTGGTGGCGGTGCTCGATCGGGTGGCGCGGACGAAGTCGCACGGCGTGATCCTCAAGGCGCCCGACGTGCCGGAGATCGTCGCGGCCGTGGCACGGCTGGACGTCCCGGTCGTGACGCTGGTGACGGACCTGCCGACCAGTTCCCGCATCGCGTACGTGGGCATCGACAACCGTGCCGCCGGCGCGACCGCCGCGTACCTGGTCCAGCAATGGCTGGCCGGCCGAGCGGGCGATGTGCTCGTCGTGCGCGGCCACGGCTCGTTCCGCGGCGAGGACGAGCGGGAGATGGGCTTCCGGGCGGAGATGCGCGGCCGCGCGCCGGTCCGCCGCCTGCTGGAGGTCGTGGACGAGGAGGACCGTGCGGACGCCGTACACGTGGGCGCCCGCGAGGTGCTCGCCGGGAACCCGTCCGTGCGCGCGGTGTACTCGCTCTACGCCGGTGCCGGCGGCAATGCCGCGGTCGTCGAGGCGTTCGCCGAGGAACGCCGGCCGTACGACGTGTTCGTGGCACACGACCTCGACGGCGAGAACACCGCGCTGCTGCGGTCCCGAAAGCTGTCCGCCGTCCTGCACCACGACCTGCGTACCGACATGCGCCGCGCCTGCCACGCCGTGATGCAGGCACAGGGCGCGTTGCCGGGCCCGGTGCGGACGAATCCGTCGGCGATCCAGGTCATCACGCCGCACAACGCGCCGCCGGTGGAATTCTGAGATTTCTCGGGTACGGGTTGTCCGGAACCCGGCCGGCCGTTCGTCACGCACGTGAGTCACGACCTTGAGGAGCAGAGATGAAGTACATGATGTTCGTCTGCACCGACACCGAGCCGGAGACCGACGAGACGGGTATACCCGATATCGAGGTCTGGGTTGCGGAGAACGACGCCCGCGGTCGCCGGTTGCTCGGCAACGTCCTGGCACCGCCCGCCGCGGCCACCACGGTACGGGTACGCAAGGGCGAGCTGCTGATCTCGGACGGCCCGTTCGCCGAGACCAAGGAGGTGATCGTGGGCTTCGACATCATCGAGTGCGCCGACCTGGACGAGGCGATCGAGGTCGCCCGCACCCATCCCATGGCGTGGACCGGGCGGATCGAGCTGCGCCCGTTCGTCGACATGCCGCGTGACTGATCCCCGTACGGCAGTCGCCGCCGCTGGCGCGGATTCCTATGCGCGGATCGTGGCCGCGCTGATCCGCGTCACCGGCGACTGGACGCTGGCCGAGGACTGTGCCCAGGAGGCACTCACGCATGCTCTGGAGCGGTGGCCGTCGGACGGCGTCCCGGCCAACCCGGGCGGATGGCTGATGACCGTCGCCCGCAATCGCGCGATCGACGTGCTGCGGCGCGCCTCGGTCGAACGTCGCAAGCTGCGGGAACTCGCGATTCTCGCGGTGCCGGGCGATCCCGTGTCCGGCACCGCATCGGCGGAGGAGGGAGAGGTTGTGGACGACCGGCTGCGGCTGATCTTCACATGCTGCCACCCCGCGCTCGCTCTCGAGGCTCGAGTCGCGCTGACGCTGCGTACCGTCGGCGGTGTGCCGACAGCCGACATCGCGCGCGCGTTCCTGGTCACCGAGTCGACCATGACCCGGCGGCTGACCCGGGCGAAGACCAAGATCGCGGACGCCGGCATCCCGTACCGGGTGCCGACCGGCCCGGCGCTGACCGAGCGGCTGCCCGGCGTACTCGCGGTGCTGTATCTGCTCTTCACCCGCGGCTACAACGCCGACGGCGAGCCCGCGTTCGCGGACGAGGCGATCCGTCTCGCGCGGCTTCTCGCGCGGCTCATGCCGGAGCAGCCGGAGGTGTCCGGGCTGCTGGCGCTGTTCCTGTTCCAGCACTCCCGACGCGACGCCCGGCGCGACGGCGACGGGAACCTGCTCACCCTCGACAAGCAGGACCGTTCCCGGTGGGATCGCGCCGCGATCGCGGAGGGCCTGGACGTCCTGGCGCGGGCGCCCGGCGCCGGTCCGTACGCGCTGCAGGCCAAGATCGCCGGCTGCCACGCCACCGCGCCATCGAGCGAGGCGACCGACTGGCCCACGATCGCGACGTTGTACGACCGGCTCGCCCAGGTACAACCCACCCCGGTGATCGAGCTGAACCGGGCCGTGGCGCACGGCTACGCGGACGGCCCGGGCGCCGGGCTGAGGCTGCTCGCCGCGGCCCGGGTCGGCGGAACGCTGGACGGCTACATGCCGGCCGTGGCCGCGGAGGCGGAACTGACCGCCCGCGCCGGCGACCACAACCGTGCCGCCGACCTGTTCCTCGACGCCGCCGCCCTGGCGCATACCGAACCCGAACGCCGGGCGCTGCTCGAACGCGCCCACGAGGTACTAGGGGAGTCCGATGAATGAAACCGTACCGACCGTCGAGTTGAACACCGACTTCAGCGAGCCGGGCGCCGCGGCGGTGCCGTGGGCGGATGTGGACGAGGTGCTGACGAAGTCGGAGATGTTCTGGCTGTCGTCGGTACGCGGCGACGGCCGGCCGCACGTCACGCCGCTGCCGGCCATCTGGCTGGACGGGGTGCTGCACTTCTGCACCGGCGACCAGGAACAGAAGTCCGCGAACCTGAAGGCCAACCAGCACTGCGTCCTCACCACCGGCACCAACCAGCTGCACTCGGGCCTCGACGTCGTCGTCGAGGGCATCGCCGAGCGGGTCACCGACCGTGCCCGGCTGGTCCGGCTCGCAGCGCTCTGGAAGTCCAAGCTGGACTGGGATTTCCAGGTCGGCGAGGGCGTATTTCACGACGGGGCCGGCCGCACCGGGCTGGTCTTCGGCGTCGCGCCGGCGAAGGTGCTCTCGTTCGGCAAGGACCCGTACGCCCAGACCCGCTACCGGTTCACCTCATGATCTTCATGTGAAGACCCAGTCGCATGGTTGCTCCTCAGTCCGCCCCGCCCAGGACCTGCTGGTCCCAGTCGATGACCGAACCGGTGACCACCCCGCTGCGCGGGGACAGAAGGAAGACCACGAAGTCGGCGATCTCGTCGACCTGGGCGAGCTTGCCCATCGGCAGGCTCTTCGCGGCGCGCTCCCGCCAGCGGTCGTCGGCGCCGTGGAAGGTGCGCTGCGTGACGTCCTCGCCTTCGGTGTCGGTCCAGCCGATGTCCAGGCCGTTGATCCGGATCCGGTCGAAGCGGTGCGCGTGCGCGGCGTTACGGGTCAGCCCGGCGAGGCCGGCCTTCGCGGCCACGTACGGCGCTAGGTACGGCTGGCCGCCCAGCTCAGCCGTGGAGCCGATGTTCACGATCGTGCCCGGGTCGCCGCGGCGCAGCATGTCCGCAACCGCGGCCTGCATCAGGAAGAACGGCCCGCGCAGGTTGGCCGCGATGTGCGCGTCGAAGAGCTCCGGCGTGGTGTCGAGCAGCGTGCCGCGCGAGGTCAACCCGGCCGCGTTGACGAGGCAGTCGATGCGGCCGAAGCGCTCGACCGTCGCGGCCACGGACGCCTGGGCGCTTGCTACGTCCGAGACGTCCGCCTGGACGTACGCGATGCCGTCCTCGCCTGCGAGCGCCTCGCCCACCTCGCGGCGCCGGCCGGTAACCACGACCGATGCGCCCTCGCGCACCGCAGCCCGCGCGATGGCTGCGCCCACCCCCTGCGTCCCGCCGCTGACCAGCACAACCTTGTCACGCAGCAACTGCCCGTCCACGATCCCAGCATGCTGCCGTCACCGGGATGTGACAACCGTCGCGGCCCATCAAAAACACCTCAGCCGATCAGCGTCTCCAGGCGCTCCGTGAGGTAACCCGGCGTGCCCTCGGCGACCGCGAACTGGAGGTCGAAGATCGGCACGGTGGCGTTGCCGTCCGGCGTCGACTGCTCGATGAACGGCCGGCCGACCCACGGGTTCAGCTCCGGCGAGAGGCGGACGTCCGACGAGCCCGGCTCCGCCCGGTTGTACTGCCATCGGGCGGCGGGCTTGTGCCGCCGCACCACCTCGCCGAAGTACCAGACGGCGCCGTCGACGAAGTCGCGGTTGGCCGGCTCCTCGAACGCCTCCTCGGTCGGCAGCCGCTGCCGGACCAGCGCCTCGAGCGCTTCGAGCGACTCCGGGGAGAAGTCCCAACTCTCGCCCGCGTCGCCGGCCCAGGCCGGGAACGCTCGTTCCCGTTCCGTGAGCCAGCCCTCCAGCCACGGCAGCATCGCCGGTTCGAGTTCCTTCGGGGGGGTCCACCCTGGGTGACGGTCGATCGCGGCCGCCACCTGGGCGTACGCCTCGGTGAGTTTGGTGCCGCTCTGGCGGCCTACCGCGCCGCTGAGCAGCCGCAACGGCGAGATCGGCGGCAGTTCGAGCGCGTCGTCGAGGCGTACCACGGGCAGATCTGTTTCGTTATCCCAATCCCAGCCGCCGCCGCCCGCGCGGAGCAGCGTCTCGCCGATGTACGCCGTCGCGGACTCCAGGAAGCTGCCGGCCGGCGTGGCCGGCGCGGCGCCGCGCGGGAAACGGTCGAGCGCGATCTCCTCGAGT
>JBKOWB010000058.1:0-16166 GCA_046724195.1 Actinomycetota bacterium | reverse complement strand
CGGACAACCGGCACCCTCCACACCGAAACCCACGCCTGGCAGCAGACCCAACAAGACCACGCCGCAGCCGCTTGACAGCCAACAACCAGGGGATGTCCTCGCGCTGAGCCGGCTGGCCTCGCTGTCGCTCGGCGGCTCGCGCTGAGCTGGCTGGCCTCGCTTCGCTCGGCGGCTCGCGCCTGATAACCGGTGAGATACCGCAGTCGCTACGGTCGCTTCGCTCCCTCCGCTTGGTGCGGCATCTCACCGGCGGCGCTCGCGGAGCTGGCTGGCCTCGCTTCGCTCGGCGGCTCGCGCCTGATACCCGCTGCTCGCGAGCTCAGCCGGGTATGCGTGTGATGGGGCAGCTCATGCAGCGCGGGCCGCCGCGGCCCGAGCCCAGCTCCGAGCCGCTGATGGCGATGACCTCGATGCCGGCGCGTTCGAGTTGGCTGTTCGTCTCGATGTTGCGCTCGTACGCCACGCACAGCCGGGGCGCGATCGCCAGCGTGTTGTTGCCGTCGTCCCACTGTTCGCGTTCGGCGGTGACCGGATCCAGGCCCGTGTCGATGATGCGGAGCCGGTCAATGCCCATGGCCTCGGCGGCCGCTTCGAGGAACGGCCGCGGGGCGGTCACGGTCGGCTCGCCGTCACCGGCGTCGGTGACCGTGAACGCGGCGAGCGCGCCGGCGACGTTCGGGTACATGACCACCGCGTCCACGTCGACCATCGTGCAGACGGTGTCGAGGTGCATCGTGGCCCGTTCCTGGGCGATCGGCACCGCGAGAATGGTGTGTGCGAGGCCGGCGGCGAACACGCGGCGGGCCAGGCGTTCGGCGCCGGCCGGTGTGGTGCGTTCGCCGACGCCGACCGCGACGACACCGGGGGCGAGCAGCAGCACGTCGCCGCCCTCGACATGTTCGAGGCTGGGCGTGTAGAGCAGTTCGGTGCCCGCGAACCGCGGGTGGTAGCGGTAGATCGCCTGAGTCAGCGTGGTCTCCCGGCGGCGGGCGGGCATGGCGAGGCTGGTGACCGCTGCCCGGTCGCGGATCCACACCGACGAGTCCCGGGTGAAGAGCAGGTTGGGCAACGGGTCGATGACGAAGTCGAGGCGGTCCATCATCCGATAGACGAGGCCGCCCGGTCCGGGCTTCATCTCCTCGTGCGCGAGGCCGGCTATCAGGACGCTGGCCAGATGCTGCGGGTCCTGGTCGGCGAGGTAGCCGGCGACACTCGCGCGCAAAGTGTCGCCCATCCGCCGGTCGTCGAGCACGCCGGCGATGAGTTCGTCGCGGGCCGACGCGATCGCCAGTGTCTCGGCCAGTAATTGTCCGAGATAGAGCACCTCCACGCCGCGCTCGCGGAGCGCTGCCGCGAACCCGTCGTGCTCTTCCTGTGCGCGGCCCACCCATGGAATGCCGTCGAAGAGCAGCGAGTCGTTGTTGCGCGGCGTCAGCCGGGCCAGCTCGGGGCCCGGGCGGTGCAGCATGACCGTCGCGAGCCGGCTGACCTCACTATCGACGAAGTGGGCCACGTCACGAGCCTAGGGCATGCCGGAGGGGGCCGCCGAACAATCGCGGCGAGCACCGGCCATGTGACTTTGCGCCGACATCGGCCCACAGTGCTGCGCGCCGGCTAAGGGCAGGCTAACTTGTGGAGGGTTGTCTTTCACCATCCGGAGGTACGGGGTGCGCGTGCACCATCCGCAAGAACAGGCCGTGCGTGAATGCGGCATTCATCCACACTCACTCCGCTTTATTTCGGCTTCTATGTCTTGCTTCCGTGTGGGGTCAAACACCTACGGTAGTGAGCAGAGAGCCCGACAGACCTTTTGCCGGAGGTCGCAGTGACTGTCTTCCCCGCACGCCCCGCCCTGCCCCTTCCGTCCAGAGCGTTGTCACCGATCGACCGGACCCGCCGGACGGCGCCGCCCGCGGTCATCGAGGCACCCCGACAGAGTCCCGTCGAGTGGGCCCGGCGCCGCCGCGCGGAGCGTGACGCCCGCCGGTTGGAGGCCGCCGGCGCTCGAGCGCTCACCCGGCTCGACCGGCTGGGTCCCGCGTGGCACATCGTCGACTGGCCGCGGACCGATTCCGCACAGAGCATGTACGAGCCCGACCCGAGCGACGACCGCGCCGGTTTCCTGGCCATCGGCCCCGGCGGTGTGTATGCGGTCACGGTCGCCGATCACGGCCGAGCCCGCGTCCTCATCGCCGGCGACGTCGTGCAGATCAACGGCAAGCGTCCCGCGTACGTCGTCGAGGCCCGCCGCGACGCCAAGCGGGCCGGCCGGGCGATGTCCGCGGCCGTCGGCCTGACCGTGCCCGTCACTCCGGTGCTGGCGTTCGTCGGCTCCGGCGTGATCAGCGTGCACGGCCTGCCGAAGGACTGTCTCGTGGCCACCCACCGCGAATTGGACCGCCTCTTGATCGCCGGTGGGGCGCGCATCTCGCCGGCCACCGCCAGCAAGCTCTCCGCGGTGGCCCATCAACCCAGCACCTGGGCCAACGCCCCGTACCGTCCGGCCGGTGACTACCGCTGGTACGGCCACGGACAAACAGCCGCTGACAAGAAGGCGACCCACCGGTAACGTTCCTTCCATTGCACCGTTTGCGGTCGACGCGCCGTAGCCGCGAGCACGGCGAGGAGTAACCTCGACCGCAGCCGCGCCCGGCCCGTTCGGCGCGGATGACGAGGGAGGTGCGGGTGGCGCACGTCGAGCTCTCACTATCGGGAGCGTTCGTGCCGCAGGCGCGTACGCAGGCCGAGGATGAGTTCGTCACGGGCATCGAGCGATGGACAAACACGGTGGCGACCGCCGCCGAGCCCTGCTTGATCATCGACGGGGCCTCCACGATCCTCGCCGTATCGCCGTCCTGCAGCGAACTGCTCGGGCTCGGCAAGCCGGCGGACGCGGTCGGCCAACCGTTGCTCGGCGGAGTGCTCCGGCTCATCGATTTCACCGCCGGGGGCGGGGAGCTGGACGAGCCCGAGATCGAGAAGATCCCGCCGCTGCTGGCCATCCGCAGCGGGCGGCTCGCCCGCGGCCTCATGCGCGTGCAGACCGACGCCGGTGACGCCCACCTCACCGTCGACGCGATCGCCACGCCGCTGCAGGACGCCGAGCAGGTCGTCGCGTCGCTGACATTCTTCTCCGCGGTCCGCTACTAGACCGGTCGGCGATCCGATACCGGCGGACCGATGTGGTGATCACCGCACCGATCCGGCATTGGGCGTCGACGATCACGACCGTAGTCTGCCCTCATGCTGGATCTCGATCTGTTGCCGGAGGAGTACGCGGTGTGCCGGCTGCCGGCCGGATCCGCCATACCCGACTCGCTGAGCACCGGCCCGGCGGACAAGAGCGTCATCTCGGTGACCTGGGCCCCCGACGAGCTGTCGATCATCTGTCCCAGCGAGCGGGTGCCCGTCGACGCCGTGGTCGAGACACCGTGGCGCTGCCTTCGCGTCGTCGGCCCGCTCGACCTGGCCTTGACGGGCGTGCTGGCCTCGCTCATCGGCCCGCTCGCCGAGGCTCGGGTCAACATCGTGACGTTTTCCACCTACGACACCGACTACCTGCTGGTGCCGACCGTCCGGCTCACCGAGGCGATCGACACCCTGACCAAGGCCGGACACCGGATCACCTAGCGCATCGACCAGCGTCACGCTCTACGATGATGGCCGTGTTGCGCAGGATGACCCCGACCCGCCGGCTGGTGCCGGCGATCGGCATCGCGATCATGCTCGCGGCCTGCGGCGTCCCGCCGGAGCCGTTGCCCACCGCGCCGCCCGAGGCGCTCGTCAGCGCGCCCCCGTCCGGATACGCGTATCCGTCCGGACCCGCGCCGTCCAATGCGCCGTCGTATCCGGTGCCCGGTGCGAGCCTGCCGGCTGTGGGATACCCCCGGTACCCCACGGTGCCGACGTATCCCGGGACCCCGCCGCCGACCGTGGCCCCAACGCGCGCCACGCCGGCGCCGCCCGCGGCGCCGAGATGCACGAACGGCCCGACCTCGGCACAGGTGCTGGCGGTCGTCAAGGGCAAGCCAGGCATCCCGAACGACGAGCAGCTCAAGGTCTGGGACGGACCGTTCTGCTCGAAGTCGTGGCAGTTCACCACTATGGGGGTCGGTGAGAAGGACAACGACAAGGTCGACCCGTTGCTCGTCGTCACGACCGGCAAGCCGTCCGCGCTGACCGTGGTCGAGGCCGGCACGGACGTGTGCAGCGACCACGTCCAGAACGCGGCGCCGCCGGGCATCCGCGTGCTGGCCTGCGGCTTCTGACCCGGAAGGCTTCTAAGCTGTACCGCATGCCGGGAACTCCGCCGACCCACTTCATCTACCTCGGCCCCGAGGGAACCTTCACCGAACAGGCGCTGCGGACCATCCCCGCCGCCGAGCACGGCATCCGTACGCCCGCGCGCAGCGTCCCCGAAGCGCTCGAGGCGGTCCGGGCCGGCGACGCCGATGCGGCGCTCGTGCCCCTGGAGAACTCTGTGGGTGGTGCGGTCGCGGTCACGCTGGACGAGCTGTCCGCCGGCAGCCCGCTCGTGATCACCCGCGAGGTGGTGCTCCCGGTCGAGTTCCAGCTGGCCGCGCCGCGGCTCATTCCAATGGCCCAGATCCGGACGGTGGCGGCGCACCCCCAGGCGGCCGCCCAGTGCCGCAACTGGCTGCTGGCGAACCTGCCCGACGCGGTCGTCGTGGACGTGCTCTCCAACGCGGCCGCCGCCATCGCTGCCGCGGCGGCCGAGTACGACGCCGCCATCTGCGCGCCGATCGGCGTACCCCGGAATGGTTTGACCGTGCTGGCCGACAAGATCGCCGATCGCGCCGACGCCGTGACGCGCTTCGTCCTGCTCTCCCGGCCGGCACCGCCGGCCGCGCCGACCGGCGACGACGTGACGTCGCTCGCGGTATCGATCCGGCACGACCAGGTCGGTGCGCTACTCGCGGTCCTCACCGAGCTCGCGGTACGCGGCATCAACCTCAGTCGCATCGAGTCCCGGCCCACCGGCGAGCAGCTCGGCACGTACGTGTTCTTCCTGGACTGCACCGGCCACGTGGCCGAACCGCGGCTGGGCGAGGCCTTGCAAGGGCTGCGCCGGATCTGCGCCGAGGTGCGCTTCCTCGGCAGCTACCCGCGGCACCACTGGACCGCGGGAATCCGCGAAGCCCCGGTACCGTCCCCGCCAGGACTGTCCGATGGGGACTTCGCGGACTCCGCGGTCTGGCTCGCCCGCATCCGCGCGGGCGAAACGGCGTAACTAATTCCCTAACAGGCCGCCCAGCAGGCCGCCCTGCTGCTGCTGGCCCTGCGCGGCGCCGGCGAGGCCACCCGGCGGCTCCTCGGACGGCTGGACGACGACGAAGCCCTGACCGGCGAAGCTCATCGTGAACCGCTCGCCGGTGTTGCGGCCCAGCAACGTGCCGAGGCCGAGCTGTTCGGCGCGGTGGTAACCGGTCTGCAGGCTCGCCGACCAGCAGATCGCGGCCTGCGGGTCGACGTACGTCGGCTGGTCGACGTTGAGCACGACCGGTGTGCCCTTGGTGGTGACGGCGATCCGCCCGGACCCGGTGAAGACACAGTTGAACAGGCCGGCGTTGGACATCATGCCGGCGCCCTGGACCATCTTGATGTCGTACTGCAGCGTCGAGTCGAACGCGAGCACGTTGGCGCCGTTGATGGACAGCGCGTCGCCCTGCTCCAGGTCGATGAGGTGGATGTCGGCGGCCCGCTCTGCGAGGAAGACATCGCCGCGGCCGCTGATCCGCATGAGCGGTACGCCCTCACCGGTGAGCTTCTGCTTGAGGAACTTGCCGATGCCGCCCGTACCGAGCGCCTCGAAATGGACCTGCCCCTGGTAGGCCACCATCGAGCCGGTCCGCGCCATGAACTCGCCGTTCAACTCGGCCTTGAGCAACTTGGAATTCTGCAGTCGCAGACCGGGCTGGGCCGATTCCTTTTCGAGGTTGTCCGCCGAGAAAAGTTCGCTGCGCATGAAAGGGTCCTCCTGAGTGGGTTTGCACCAGGGTAGGTGCACGCCACAACGGGTATGCCAGCCGTTCAGCCCCAACCGAGCTCATGAAGCCGCTGATCATCGATCCCGAAGTGATGGGCGATCTCGTGGACGACGGTGATCGCCACCTCGTCGATGACGTCGGTCTCCGTCTCGCACACCTTCAACGTGGGCAGGCGATAGATGGTGATCCGGTCGGGCAGCACGCCCGAGTAGTCCCAGCCGCGGCTGGTGAGCGCGTGACCTTCGTAGAGCCCGAGCAGCTCGTCGCCGCCGTCCGGAGGTGCGTCCTCGACCAGGATCACGACGTTGTCCATGACGCTCATCAGCTCGGTGGGCACCTCGTCGAGGGCCTCGCCGACGAGTTCCTCGAAGCGTTCACGGCTCATGTCGACCGGCACAGCGCCCATTGTGCGCCAGTGCGGGGAACGCCGGGGCGGTCAGGGATCCGACACTCCCGACCGCCCGGGCGCGAGGTGTCAGGCGAGCCTGGCGGTGAGGCTGATCTGTGCTCCCGGTGAGAGCAGCCGGGAGATCGGGCAGTTCTCCTTGGCGCCCTCGGCGATCTTCTGGAACGTGCCTTCGTCGATGCCGGGCACGTCGCCGACCGTCTCGAGCTCGATGCGGGTGACGCCGAAGCCGGCGTCGCCCTTGTCGAGGTGCACCTTGGCGGTGGTGTCCACCGAGTTCGGGGTGAACCCGGCGTCGGCCAGGCCCTTGGAGAACGCCATCGAGAAGCAACCGGCGTGCGCGGCGCCGATGAGCTCCTCCGGGTTTGTCCCCTCGCCCTCCTCGAAGCGGGACTTGAACGAGTAGTTCCCCTGGTAGCCGCCCTTGCCGGTCTTCATCGTGCCGGAACCCTCGGTGAGGTTCCCTTGCCAGCGGGCCGAAGCAGTGCGAATAGGCATGGCCCAGACGCTAGTCCATGTCCCGCCTGCTGGCCGGTGGGACCGGGCGGGGCCATCATGGTCGCATGGCCACTGACCAGCAGCCCGCCGGCGCCGCCGACCCGACGCCGCTGACGTCGGTGGTCGAGTTCGGCGCGGACGCCGTCGAGGCACAGCCGGAACGGCGGCGCTGGAGCGCCGCCGGGTTCGCGATGTCGCTCGGGTCAGATCGCCGGGTGGTACCGCTGGCCGCCGTGCTCGGCGGTGTCGCACTGTTCGGTTCCCTGGTCTCCGAGTGGCAGATCACGTCCGTGGATACCACGGTGTTCGGCGGCGTCCAGGCAGGGAACCGGCCGGTCGCGTCGGGCATCGCCGACCTGGGCGGCTGGGCCGGCGGCTACCTGGCCGGGCTGTTCGTGCTGGTCGCCACCACGGTGCTGGTGCTGTTCGGGCCGGTGCCGGGCCGCCGGTACGCCCGGCTCGTCGGCTTGAGCGGCGGCGGCCTGCTGCTCGCGATGCTGGCCGCGATCGTGTCGAACCTCGGCGACTCGACCCGCGCGCTCGACGTGGTATTCACGCTCGCGCTCAACGACGATCAACTGCAGATTTCGTACGGGCGAGGCATCTGGTGCGCCGTGTTCGGAGTGGCGGCCACGATGGTGGCGCTCTACCTGGCCGGACGTCACTCGCTTCCGCCCACCGGGGGCGGGCCGGGCGACGAGACGGCGGACGGCGAGGCGACGCCAGAGTCTCCGCCGGTGGTGTGGTCGTGGCGCCGTCCCCGCGACGTCGACGATGACGACGAGCAGCCGCCCGCCGAGCCGTTCGACCTGACCGTCACGTCTACCAGGCCGTTCACGTCTCTCATGGATGACCGCGACAAGCCCGGCAAGCGCTCCGGCATATCGGGATGAAGTCCGGACTCGGCCGCCGGTAGGCTCGATAATCGTGATTGACCTGCGTCTGCTCCGTGAAGATCCCGAGCTCGTCCGCGCCAGCCAGCGACTGCGCGGCGAGTCCACCGTAGCGGTGGACGACCTCTTGCGCGCCGACGAGGAGCGCCGGGCCGCCACGCAGCGGTTCGAGGCCGTGCGGGCGGAGCAGAAGTCTCTGGGCAAGCAGGTCTCGAAGGCGACCGGCGACGAACGGGCGGCGCTGCTCGCCCGTACCAAAGAGCTTGCCGCCCAGGTGAAGACGGCCGAGGCCGCCGCGACCGAGGCCGACCAGGCACTACGGCGGGCCCACCTGGCCGTGCCGAACCTGGTCGAGGACGGCGTGCCGGCCGGTGGCGAGGATGACTTCGTGGTGTTGCGCGAGGTCGGCGACATCCCGGACATCCCGGATCCGAAGGACCACCTTGAGATCGGTGAGGGCCTGAAGGCGATCGACACCGAACGCGGCGCGAAGGTGTCAGGCTCGCGGTTCTACTACCTGACCGGCGTGGGCGCGCTGCTGCAGCTCGGGCTGCTGCAGATGGCCATGCAATACGCGGTCGAGCACGGGTTCACCCCGTCGATCACGCCGGCGCTGGTCAAGCCGGAGGCGATGGAGGGCACCGGGTTCCTCGGCGCGCACGCGAGCGAGGTCTACCGGCTCGAGGCCGACGACCTCTATCTCGTGGGTACATCGGAGGTGCCGCTCGCGGCGTACCACGCGAACGAGATCATCGAGCTGGACACTCCCGAGCGTTACGCGGGCTGGTCGTCGTGCTTCCGCCGGGAGGCCGGCTCGCACGGCCGGGACGTGCGGGGCATCCTGCGCGTGCACCAGTTCGACAAGGTGGAGATGTTCTCGTTCTGCCGGCCGGAGGAGGCGCAGGGCGAGCATCTGAGGCTGCTGGCCATGGAAGAGGAGATGCTGGCCAAGGTCGAGGTGCCGTACCGGGTGATCGACGTGGCGGCCGGCGATCTCGGCTCGAGCGCGGCCCGCAAGTTCGACTGTGAGGCATGGGTGCCGTCGCAGGGCCGTTACCGCGAGGTGACGTCGACCTCGAACTGCACGACGTTCCAGGCGCGCCGGCTCAACATCCGCTACCGCGACGAGGACGGGAAGCCACAGATCGCGGCCACGCTGAACGGCACGCTGGCCACCACCCGCTGGCTGATCCCGATCCTGGAGAACCATCAGCAGCCGGACGGCTCGGTACGGGTGCCGAAGGCGCTGCAGCCGTTCCTCGGCGGCCGGGACGCGCTCGAACCCGTTCGCTAACGAGATCGCAACCGTCCGGCTACCGGAAGTCATGGCCGCAGGTGGCCGGCCGGTGTACCGTTCTCCTTCCGCCCTCCGCGGGGGCCACCGCCCTCGGAGGTATCCGATGCCCCAGCCTGGTCTGCCGAAGCTCGTCGCCACGGACCTCGACGGCACGCTCGTCCACAGCGACGACACGGTGTCCGAGTACACCCATGAGATCCTGGATCGGGTCCGGGCGGCGGGCATCCGGATCGTCGGCGCGACCGGCCGCGGGCCGCGCCTGATCGAGCTGACCCGCAACGACATCCGCGCAGCCGACTTTCTGGTGCTGGCGCAGGGCGGCTGGGTTCTCGACCACAACGACGGGCGCTACCTACGGACCGCGCGGCTGCCCGGGCCCGCCTTGGCCGGCGTGCTGGCCGACCTCGAGGCTTCGCACGGGCCGCTGTCGGTGATGGTCGAGGTGCTGGAGCACGACGCCGCGCCGCTGTGGGGCGACATCGACCCGACCTGGCGTTATCCGGTCCTGGTAGAGGAACGCCCGCGAGCCGAGTGCCTGACCGGCGACGTGATCAAGGCGTTCGTGCGTTCCTTCGAGCACGACGTCGACGACCTGCTGGCCGCCGCGCAGCGGATCGTGCCGGCGAGCGTGGCGTCGGTTACCCAGGCGGGCTTGAACTACGTCGAGATCTGCCCGCCGGGCGTGGACAAGGGCACCGGCCTCGCGGTGGTCGCGGAGTCCGTGGGCGTCGATCCGGCGGACGTGCTGGTGTTCGGCGACATGCCCAACGATCTGCCGATGTTCGCCTGGGCGGGCTGGAGCCGGGTGGCGGTCGCGAACGCCCACCCATCGGTCCTGGCCGCCGCCGATGAGGTCACGCTGACCAACGACGAGGACGGGGTGGCGGTGTACCTCGACCGGTTACTGTCAAGGTGATGCATGTTCGCCTCGTCGCCTCCGACATCGACGGCACTCTCATCCACACCGACGGGACGCTCAGTCCCCGTACCGCTGACGTTCTGGCGTCGCTGCCGGTCCCGGCTGTCCTCGTGACCGGGCGTCCGATTCGCTGGCTGCGCCAGCTCTACGATCAGATGCTCGATCCGCTGCCGGCGATCTGCGCCAACGGCGCGGTGATCTACGACCCCGACACCGACGAGATCCTGCGGGCGGACCCGCTCTCCGTGGAGCTGCTGCTCGACGTCACCAAGCGACTCCGCGAGGCCGTTCCCGATATCGCGCTCGCCGTCGAGGTCGAGGACAGCCGATCGTTCTGGTACGAGGAAGCCTGGCCGATCCGCGGACCGGGCCAGCACAACGCGGTACGGGTGCTCGCAACACCCGAGGAGCTGACCTCGGTGCCGGCGGTCAAGCTGCTCGCCCGTTCCGCCAGCCAGGAGCCGGACGACTTCTACGAGCTGGTCAGCCGCACGCTTGGCGGGAGGGCCGAGGCCACGCATTCGTCGTCCTCGGCGCTTGTCGAGATCTCCGCGGGCGGCGTCACCAAGGCGGCGGGGCTGGCGTGGCTCTGCGCTCGGGAGGGTATCGACGCGTCCGAGGTCATCGCGTTCGGCGACATGCCGAACGACGTGCCGATGCTGACCTGGGCGGGCCGGTCGGTGGCGATGGCCAATGCCCACCCCGCCGTTCGCGAGGCTGCCGGCGAGATGACCCTGACGAACGACGAGGACGGCGTGGCGGTGTTCCTGGAAGAGCTGTTCGAGCTATAGGTACTGGCCGGTGCGGCCGTTGCCTTCGCCGCCCTGGGTCGGGATGCCGGGGATCATGCTGTTCGGGCCCGGCGGGAGCGCGGGACGTCCGGCGCCGCGGATCTGTTCGAGCTGCAGGCGGGCCGCCATCTGCTGCGCGACCAGCGCGGCCTGGATGCCGTGGAACAGACCCTCGAGCCAGCCCACGAGCTGGGCCTGCGCGATCCGTAGCTCGGCCTCGCTCGGCGGGCTGTCGCCCTCGAACGGCAACGACAGCCGTTCGAGCTCTTCCTGCAGCTCGGGAGCGAGACCGTCCTCCAGCTCCTTGATCGAACGCTGGTGGATCTCCCGCAGGCGGCCACGGCTCGCCTCGTCCAGCGGCGCGGCCCGCACCTCCTCAAGCAACTGCTTGATCATGCTGCCGATCCGCATGACCTTGGCGGGTTGCTCGATCAGGTTGCCGGGCTCTTCGGGTTTGACGCTGCCGTCCGTGTCGACCGTGCCCATGGGGCGGCCGTCGGGACCCACCACGACGACGGAGCCATTTTCCTGAGTGTTTGAGGTTCGAGTGTCGTCGGTCATGTGTCCATCTTCCCGCACGCCCGCCGACTAACCCTCAGGGGCGTAGCTCGGCTACTGCGCATTTCACGCTGCCACCGCCGCGCTTGAGCTCGGAGAGCTCCACCGGGACCGGGACATACCCGGCCGCACGGACCTTCTCCGCCATACCCACGGCCTCGTGGTTGAGCACGACGTGGCGTCCGTCACTGACCACGTTCAGCCCGAATGCCTCTGCATCGCCGCGATCTGCGATGACGGCGTCCGGGAAGATCTGGCGCAGCACCCGCCGTGAGGCCGGCGAGAACGCCTCCGGGAAGTAGGCGATGCGGCGGTCGTCGAGCGCGGCCAGCGCGGTGTCCAGGTGATAGAACGCCGGATCGATGAGCTTCAACGAGATCACCGGGCGGCGCAGCACCTCTTGCGCCTCCGCGTGCGCGGCCAGGTCGGTCCGGAACCCGTGACCCGCCAGGATCAGTCCGCCGTGCGCGTCGGGAAGGTAGGCGAAGTCGCCCTCACCCTCGTTGACGTGCACCGGGCGGACGAACGCCCAGGATTCCTCGGCATAGAAGCGCTCGTGCGCGACGGCCTCGGCGTCCCGTTGCGGGTAGCGGAAGCGGGCGCCGTAGACCGTGCCGTCGACGGAGAAGGCGCCGTTCGCGGCGTAGACCATGTCGGGGAGGCCGGGCTGCGCATCCAGGACGTGGACGGCGTGGCCGAGGTCGGTCAGCGTGTCCCGGAGCAGCTGCCATTGTTTGAGCGCGAGCTCGGCGTCGACCGCGACCGTGGTGTCCATCCACGGATTGATGGCGTAGTCGATCGTGAAGTACTCCGGCGGGCACATGAGATATGTCCGCTTTCGTAGCAAGCGCTCCGTCTGGCTCATGAGGTAAAGGGTAGGTAGGCTTGCCACGCCCGAAACAGGTCGGAATCTTGCTCATGGGAGGCGAATCGTTGCAGATGGACGCCGTGGACCAGCGAATCGTTGCGCTCCTGGTCGCCGACGCGCGGGCCTCTTACGCCGAGATCGGCGCGAAGGTGTCGCTGTCCGCGCCGGCGGTCAAGCGAAGAGTCGACCGGCTCCGTGGCAGCGGGGTGATCAAGGGATTCACCACGGTCATCGACCCGGCCGCGGTGGGCTGGACCACCGAGGCGTTCGTCGAGCTGTTCTGCACCGGCCGGACCACCCCGGCGCAGATCACGGTCGCCACCCGGCGGCATCCCGAGGTGGTCGGCGCGTACACGGTCTCAGGGCAGGCCGACGCGCTGGTGCACCTACGCGCCGCCGACATCGGCCACCTCGAGCAGGCGTTGGAGCGGCTGCGGGCCGAGCCGTTCGTGACGTCGACGCGGAGCATGATCGTGCTGTCGCGGCTTGTCGAGACGCCGACCCCGGTACCCGCGCCGGACTGAGGGAACCGCCCGCGGCGGCGCGGCGTCCTAGCTCACATGTCGCCTCGTTCATAGCTGTGCGTTTCGATCGCCCTCACGGCCGCTCTTGCCGGCTGCACGTCTCACGGGAAGCCGCCGTCGGTCGACGGGAAGCCGCCATCGGTTCCACACACCGGCGACGCGATGCGGCTCGTCGCGTTCGACTCCTGTGCACAGCTCCGTAGCGCTCTACGGGCAGCCGCCGCGGCGAGCGTCGGTCCATATGGCTTCCCGGGCATAGGCGGCGGTCCCGAGTCCGCGGTGTTCGCGGACGGGGCCCGGGCCGGCCTGGACTCCGCGCCCGAGAAGGCGGCGCCGATCCCCGGACCGGCATTTTCCGGCACCAACGTCTACGAGCCGGGCGCCGACGAACCCGACATCGTCAAGACCGACGGCCGCCGCATCGTCACCGTCTCGCAGGGAACGCTACGGGTGGTCGACGCGGCCACGCGCAAGCAGACCGGCAAGCTCGATCTGGGCACGTCCGGAGCCGGCGACGCCGACCTGCTGCTCTCCGGCGACAAGGCGCTCGTGCTGGTGTCCGGGTTGTACGGCGTGTACGCGCCCGGCAGGACCGCCACCAGGGTCGTCGACGGGCCGCGGCTGCTACTGGTCGACCTGGCCGGCGCGCCCCGGTTGATCAGCCGCTACCAGGGTCAGGGCATGCTGGTCGACGCCCGGCAGACCGGCAGCACCGCCCGCGTCGTGCTGCGCAGCACGCCGCGGATCCCGTTCCCTGAACCGCTGCAAGCCGACGACGGCGAACGGACGTCGGCCAACCGCAAGGCGGTGGCGGACGTGCCCGTCGATGCCTGGCTGCCCTCCTGGTCGGTCACCACCGGCAGGACGACGGAGACGGGCACCGTGGGCTGCGGACGGGTCAGCCACCCCGCCCAGTTCTCGGGCGGCGCGATGCTCACGATCCTCACGTTCGACCTCGGCGCCGCCCGGCTCGGCAGCGGCGACCCGGTCTCGATCGTGGCCGACGGCAACACCGTCTACGGCACCGGCACCAGCCTCTACGTCGCGAACGACCAGCGCTGGCTGCTCGAGATGTGGCGCGGCGGCGCCAACGCCGCGCGGCCGAAGCAGCAGACGGAGATCTACCGCTTCGAGACGGCTGGATCGCAGCCGCCCACGTACGTGGCGTCCGGGGCGGTCCCGGGCTGGCTCGTCAACCAGTACGCGCTGTCCGAATGGGACGGACACCTTCGGGTCGCGACCACCGACGACAACGCCGGAAAGTCCGCGGTACGGGTGCTCGAGCAACGCGGCGACAAGCTCACCCAGGTGGGCGCGGTCGACGGGCTCGGCAAGGGCGAGCGGATCTACTCAGTGCGGTTCATCGGGCCGCGCGCGTACGTGGTCACGTTCAAGCAAACCGACCCGCTCTACAGCATCGACCTCAGCGACCCGTGGAAGCCGCGCGTCACCGGCCAGCTGAAGATCACCGGATACTCGGCGCACCTGCAGCCGGCCGGCGACGACCGGCTCATCGGCGTCGGGCAGGAGGCCAGCTCGCAGGGCCGGATCCAGGGCACCCAGGTGTCGCTCTTCGACGTGTCGGACCCGGCCGCGCCGCGACGGCTGGCGCAGTACCACGTGGCGGGTGCGCAGTCGGAGGCCGAGTGGGATCCGCACGCCCTGCTCTGGTGGCCGGCGACGAGCCTGCTGGTCGTACCGATGATGGAGGGCTTTGGCGCGTCGCAGGCAGGCGCGCTGGCACTGCGGGTGACCGACAACGGCCTCGCGCGGGTCGGCACGGTCCGGGCACCGTCGACCTATCCGGTACGCCGGTCGCTGGTCGTGGGCGACGTGCTCTGGACGCTCTCCGACGCCGGGCTGCAAGCCTCGAACCTGTCCACGATGGAGCAGCTGAGCTGGGTCCCGAACCGCTAGAGATACATGCCGGGACGGTGATCGTCGGGCTCCCTGCCGGTCGGTTTGTCGCCCTCGCCGAAGAAGCGCTTGCCGCCGAACTCGCCGTGTAGCCGGTCGTCGAGCTCGTCCGCCAGACCGGTCATGACCTGCACCGCGAGCATGAGATGGGTAGCCTGGAAGTTGCGTCCGAACACGGGAATGGACGCCCAGACGGTGTCCTGCGCGCAGTAGAGCCGGCCGATCGGCATGCGGTTGGTGAGCTCGGAGAGCTTCACGTAGAGCTGTTCGGTCGGTTCCACCTCGGTGAGGATCGGCGAGAAGACGTCCACCAGCGGCGGGTTGTCGCGAACCCGGACGAACACCATCGCGGAACCGGCGCGGATGCCGATGTCGCCGTCCGTGTCGAGCTGCAGCTGGTCGACCGTGGTCTTGGACATGGTCGCGACGACCGTACGGACGCGCTCCTCCAGCGGGATCACTTCGTCGGCGGCGTTGGCAAGCGCTTCGGAGAGCACGCCGTCCTCGTCGAGATCGTCGAGGTTGAGCTCCGCGTCGATGCTCGGCTCGTGGCGGGCCATGGCGAGCGGCGCGGCCTCGATCGGCTGGTCCTCGTCGTCGTGCACGAGATAGACCAGGAACGCCGGGTGCGGTGCGCCGTATACGTCGCGGAGCGTGCGCGAGACGATCGTGGCTAGGCGCTTCGACTGTTCCTTCGACGAGCGCAGCCCGAACGAGTCGCCCGAGCCGGGCAGCACGCCCGGCGGTGACCAGCCGAGCGCGACCAGGTCGGCCACCGCGGAGCGGTCCATCCGGAAGCCCTGGGGCAGGCCGGCGTTGCCGACCGCGAGCGCCTCGATCACGCCGCCGTCGAGCACGCGCATGCTGACCGAGTAGACGGCGGTGCCCGTACCGGACGCGGTGGGGTCGAGCGTCAGGTCCACGTGGGCACCGGGCGACAGCGTCGGTAGCAACTCGGCCAGCGCGCCGGCGAACTCCCGCCACGCCTCGGTCACCTTCGCTCGCAGGTCGGCCGTCGTCGGCTCGTCGAGCAGGATGCCCTCGGGCTGATCGTCCGCTGCGTTTTCTGCCGTCATGATCGGCACCTCCCGTAGCGCCACCCTATCGACCTCGGCCTTCGGCTTCGTTATGGACCGCGCCGCTCTCAGGGCGTCGGTAGGTCGGCCACCGTCTGATCGGCACCCTCGCGGCCGGGCCAGGCCATGGCCAGCGCGCTGATCCGCGCGGCCGCGTCGGCCGCATCCGCGCCGCGACCCACGGCCACCCCGATCAGGTACGCCGCGACGGGCGCCCCCGGACGCAGCACCTGATGCGCGACGTCCCGGGCAACATCGAGCACCGCCTTCGACTCCACGTCGCCGGGTTCGAGGCCGAGCTCCGCGCTGGCGGCCGCGACCCAACGATCCAGCTCGTTCATGTGGCCCATTCCTCCGCGGTGCGCAGGTCGTCGTCGGTGTCGCAGTCGAACCAGGGCGGCGGTCCGGGAC
>JBKOWB010000004.1:0-6790 GCA_046724195.1 Actinomycetota bacterium | reverse complement strand
GTCTTGCCGCCGCTCACGGTCTGGGAGACGAGCACACCGTTGGCCATAACGGTGAGACCGTTGGGAACCGTCACCGCGAAGTCGAAGGTCGCCTTGTCCCGCGGGTTGTCGTTCGCCGGGTACCACCCCGGCGACCCCTGCGGCTCACCGACGACGAACGCCCCATCGTTGGTCGGCACCCAGCCCTCGATGGACTGGTCGGGGTCCGTGATCACGGCCGGCACGCCGGCGTACTCCACTGTCACGGTGAATGACCGGCCTGCCCGCAGCCCCGGCTGCGGAGTGATCACCAGTTCCTGCCCATCCCGGGCGTACGAGGCCGCGCGGGCGTTCACCGCCACCCGCGAGATGTCGAAGCCGCGCAGGTCCAGGTCGAAACGCGACAGGTTCTGCGTCGCGGTGGCGCTGATGGTGGCCGTACCGTCCAGGTGACGGGTCGCAGGGTCGTAGCTGAGCTTGAGCGAGTAGTTCGACACGTCGTAGCCACCGTTGCCCGCGAGCGGGAAGAACGGATCGCCGAGCCCCGGCGAGCCGGCCACGAAGCCCTCCGCCGCCGAGGCCGGAGCCGGGACCGCGAGGACTGCCACCACCAGCACGGCCACGCCGAGCCGGAACGGGGAACGCACAGAGCTCAGCGGTTTCATGGCCGTCCCTCCTTGGTCGGCTCCCCGGGAGCCGTCGACACGAGAACAGACCGAAACTACCGCTGCTGCCCGCTGAAGGTGCCCCGTCAATCCTCCCATCGGGTAGTGATCGGACCCGAACTGCGCCACGGCCTCGGCCGTCCAGCCGAGTCGAGTCAGTGCCTCAGGCGAGCCCGTGCTTCGCCCGCAGGGCGGCTCGATCGGCCGCGTACCCGACCATCCAGTGTGGCCGGTAGCGGTAGAGCCGGATGTCACTGCCCCAGCTGAGCGGCGAGCTCTGATAGTGCGCGGTCCAATGGTCCAGCGTCTCACCCCAGTCCGAGTCGGTGTCGCGCATCTCCTCGACCCGGCCGTGGCTGAACACCGCCAGCTCCTCGTTGTCGATGTGGGCCACGCTGACCGCCCGCCGCGCCCGCATGTGCCGGGCCTTGGCAGCGGAGCCGTCCGTGCCGAACGTCCAGGTCGCATGCAGGAAGTGGCCGTCCAGCGCGCTGATCCGCGGCTCGCCGCGGGCGGTGACGGTGGCGACGCTGAGGACCCGCATCCCGGTCAGCACGGCGACGATGTCCTGGGCGTTCAACGTGCGGTCGTCGTTGATGATGCCGCGCAGGTGCCCGGTGGACGACGCGTGGGACGAGTCCAGCAGCTGCTGCAGAGCGGCGATCTCCCCGGCGGTCTCCAACATGGCATCACGCTACTCACTCCGGCCGGTCGATACATTGCGCGGACACACCTCAGTCGTCGTAGTCGACGATGACCTTGGGCGTGGTCGGCGTGGACTGGCAGGTCAGCACGAAGCCCGCCGCGAGCTCGGCCGGCTCCAGCGCGAAGTTGCGGCGCATCCGAACATCGCCCTCGACGAGCCGAGCCCGGCAGGTGCCACAGACGCCGCCCTTGCAAGCGAACGGCAGGTCCGGCCGGGACCGCTGCGCGCCCTCGAGCACCGTGTCGCCGCCGGCCACCGTCACCGTCGTCGACCGGCCATCCAGGATCACCGTGACCTCGCTGCTCGGGCCAGCCGGCCGGCGCTCCTCCCGAACTATCTCGGGCGGCATCTCGTCCACCCAGAACAGCTCCCGGTGGATCCGCGCGGACGCCACCCCGGACTCGCCCAGCACCTCGGTCGCGTCGCTGACCATTCCGAACGGCCCGCACAACCACCAGTGGTCCACGTCCGCCACGTCGATGAGCAGCGGCAGCAGCGTACGCAGCTTCGCCGCGTCGAGCCGGCCGGTGAGCAGTTCCACCTCGCGTGCCTCCCGCGACAGCACGTGGACGAGTTCCATCCGCGACGGGTACGCGTCCTTGAGGTCGGCGAGGTCCTCGGCGAACATCACCGTGTCCGCGCGGCGGTTCCCGTAGAGCACGCTGACCTGGGCGTCCGGGCGTAGCAGCAACGATGCGGCGATGGAGAGCACCGGGGTGATCCCCGACCCGGCGGCGATCAGGACGTGCCGGCCAGCCGCGTCGAGGTCCGGCGTGAACGTTCCGGACGGCGGCGCCACGTCCACCTCGTCGCCGGGCCTCAGGTCGCGCACCAGCCAGCTCGACACCAGGCCGCCGGGGACCTCGCGGACACCGATCCGCGGCGGTTCGCCGACCGGGGCGCAGATCGAGTACGTACGGCGCTCGTCCGCGGCATCGGCGGGCCGCCGGACCGTCAGCGCCTGGCCGGGGCGGAACGCGTACCGGTCGGCCAGCTCGCCGGGCACCTCGAACGTGACGGCCACGGCGTCGTCGCAGAGCCGCTCGACGGCGGCGACACGCAACGGGTGGAACTCCCGCACCACCACGTCAGATCTCCTTCACGTGCTCGAACGGCTCCCGGCACGCGGGGCACCGGCGCAGTTCGCGGCACGCCGTGGCACTGAACGCCGCGATCTGCTCGGTTTCCGGGTGACCGCAGTGCGGGCACCGCACACTCCGCCGGCTCGGCCCGAGCACGAGCGGCACCGGTCCGGACGCCCGCTTCGGCGCCGGCCCGGGCGGGGCGATACCCGCGGCGGTGAGCTTGTTCCGCCCGGCCGGGGTGATCCAGTCGGTGGTCCAGGCCGGAGAGAGCACGGTCCGCACCTCGACGCCGTGGTAGCCGGCGCCTTCGAGCGCCCGCCGCAGATCGTCGCGGATGGCCTCCATGGCGGGGCAACCCGAGTAGGTCGGCGTGATGGTCACGACCACGTCGTCGCCGGATTCCCGTACGTCGCGCAGGATCCCGAGATCCGCGAGGGTGAGCATCGGCAGCTCGGGATCGGTGACGGCCGCCGCGACCGAGGCGGCGCTCGGCGCGGTCACCAGACACCGCCGGGCAGTGACCGGGCCAGCGCCTGCATCTCGCCCAGGATCTCGGCCAAGGCCCCGGTGTGCGCGCCGTCGCGCCCCACCCGCACGCCACCGTCGGCAGGGAGCGGCGGCGCACTGGCCGGTCGCAGCGTCGCGGCGTCCAGCACCTGCGCCAGCACCGCGTCGAACTCCGCCCGCAGGCCCGCCGGGTCCACGCCGATGCCGGCTTCCGCCATGCGTACCTCTACCTCGTGCGGGCGGAACAGCTCGCCCACCAGCGGCCACACCGCGTCGACCGCGGCCTGCATCCGCCCGTGGGACGTGTCGGTGCCGTCGCCGAGACGGACGACCCACTGCGCCGCGTATTCGCGGTGGTAGCCGACTTCCTTGACGCCCTTCGCCCCGATCGCCGCGAGCACCGGGTCGCGGGACGCCGACAGCCGGTCGAGCAGCGCGAGCCGCCATGTCGCGAACACCAGCAGCCGCGCCATCAGGTGCGCGAAGTCGGCGTCCGCCCGCTCCGCGAGCCGGACGTTGCGGAAGTCGCCCGGATCCCGCAGATAGGCGAACGCATCCTCGTCCCGGTCGCCGCCCTCGACCTCGCCGGCCCGGGTGAGTAGGAGCCGGGCCTGGCCCAGGAGGTCGAGCCCGACGTTCGCGATGGCCAGCTCGTCCTCGAGCTCGGGGGCGCGGGTCACCCATTGCTGCAGGCGATGGGACATGACCAGTGCGTCGTCGCCGAGCATCAGGCAGTACGCCACCAGGTCCGCCCGGTCCACACCGGACGGCACCGTGGTGGACACGCCGGCGAGCGGGTCGACGAAGCCGGTCCCGTACGCCCAGCGCGCGTCGTCGTCGTGGTCGGTCAGGGCCTGGTAGGCGGCGTCGAAAGCCATGGGAGCCTCAGATGTGCGGTACGGAGTCGGGGATGGCGTAGTAGGTCGGGTGCCGGTAGACCTTGTCGCCGCTCGGCGCGAAGAACGCCTCCTTGGCGTCCGGTGCGGAGGCGACCACGTCGTCCGATCGCACGACCCAGATGCTGACGCCCTCGTTGCGGCGGGTGTAGAGGTCGCGGGCGTGGTGCAGCGCCATCTCGGGATCGGCGGCGCGCAGCGACCCGACGTGCACGTGGTTGAGCCCGCGCTTGGCCCGTACGAACACTTCGAACAGCGGCCACTCGTGCTTGATCTCGTCAGTCATGCTCAACCCCCGCTCGTTTCGCGGCGTGCGCGGCCGCCGCTTCCCGTACCCACGCGCCCTCGTCGTCGGCCCGCTTGCGGTGGGCGATCCGCTGAGCGTTCATCGGGCCGTCGCCGGCGATCACGCGCTTGAGCTCGGACCAGTCGATCTCGCCGAAGTCGTAGTGCTCGCGCTCGGGATTCCACGCGAGCGCCGGATCGGGCAGCGTCACGCCCAGCGCGTCGGCCTGCGGGACGGTCATGTCGACGAAGCGCTGCCGTAGTTCGTCGTTCGTGTGCCGCTTGATCTTCCAAGCCATCGACTGGGCGGTGTTCGGCGAGTCGGTGTCCGGCGGCCCGAACATCATCAGCGACGGCCACCACCACCGGTTCACCGCGTCCTGGACCATGTCGCGCTGCTCGGGCGTGCCGCGCATCATGGACATCAGCAGCTCGTAGCCCTGCCGCTGGTGGAACGACTCCTCCTTGCAGATGCGGATCATCGCCCGCCCGTACGGGCCGTACGAGCTGCGGCAGAGCGGCACCTGGTTGCAGATCGCCGCACCGTCGACCAGCCACCCGATCACGCCGACGTCCGCGAAGCTCAGCGTCGGATAGTTGAAGATCGACGAGTACTTCTGCCGGCCCTCGATCAGCCGCCGGGTCAGATCGCCCCGGTCGGCGCCGAGCGTCTCCGCCGCCGAGTACAGGTACAGCCCGTGGCCCGCCTCGTCCTGCACCTTGGCCAGCAGGATCGCCTTGCGGCGCAGCGTCGGCGCCCGGGTGATCCACTCGCCCTCGGGCTGCATGCCGATGATCTCGGAGTGCGCGTGCTGCGCGATCTGCCGGATCATCGTCTTGCGGTACCCGTCGGGCATCCAGTCCCGCGGCTCGATCCGCTGATCCTTCTCGATCGTCGCGGTGAAGATCGCCTCGCCGTCCGTGGCTGGCTCGGTCATCGGCTCCCCTCCCTTCTCGTCCATCACACGCGCTCAACCAGCATGGCCACGCCCTGGCCGACGCCGACGCAGAGCGTGGCGAGGCCGCGGCGGGCGTTCTCGCGCTCCATCCGGCCCAGCAACGTGACCGTGAGGCGGGCGCCGGAGCAGCCGAGCGGGTGGCCGAGCGCGATCGCGCCGCCGTCGGCGTTCACGCGTTCCTCGTCCAGCTTCAGCCGGCGGATGACGGCCAGCGATTGCGCGGCGAACGCCTCGTTGAGCTCGACCGCGTCCAGATCGCCGACGCCCCAGCCGGCCCGGGACAACGCCTTCTCGGTCGCCGGCACCGGCCCGAGGCCCATGATCTGCGGTGGCACGCCGGCGCTGGCCGAGGTGACGATGCGGGCCCGTGGCGTCAGGCCGTACCGGTCGACCGCCTCCTCGCTCGCGACCACGACGGCGGCCGCGCCGTCGGACAGCGGCGACGACGAGCCGGCCGTGACGACGCCACCGGTTCGGAAGACCGGGCGCAGCGCGCCGAGCTTGTCCAGCGTCGTCGACCGGCGTGGTATCTCGTCGACGGCGACGTCGCCGACCGGCGTGATCTCGGCATCGAGTCGGCCCGCGTCGATCGCCGCGATCGCTCGCCGGTGGCTGCGCAGCGCGAACGCGTCGCTGTCGCGCCGGGAGATGCCGTCGAGCGCGGCGACCTCCTCGGCGGTCTCCCCCATGCTCAGCGTGATCCGGCGGACCTCCGAGCCGGTGCCGGCCGCCTCGTCCGCGGCGCCGAGGCGGCCCGTACCGGCCGCCTCCTCCGCGGCGCCGAAGCGGCCCGTACCGGCCGCCTCCTCCGCGGCGCCGAAGCGGCCCGTACCGGCCGCGTCGTCCGCGGCGGCGAAGCGCGGGTTGGTGAGGCGCCAGCCCAGCGACGTGTCGACGACCTCGCCGGGCCGCGCCCACGGCGTGCCGGGCTTGGCCATCACCCACGGCGCGCGGGTCATCGACTCGACTCCGCCGGCCACGACGACGTCGGCCTCGCCGGCACGGACGGTGTTCGCGGCCGAGACGATCGCGGTGAGGCCGCTGGCGCAGAGCCGGTTGACGGTGTAGCCCGGAGTCGCGTCCGGCAGTCCAGCGAGCAGCACGGCCATCCGGGCGACGTTGCGATTGTCCTCGCCGGCCTGGTTGGCGGCGCCCAGGACCACCTCGTCGACCGCGTCGTCCGGGATCCCGCCGCGGCGGACCGCCTCGCGGACCACCAGCGCGGCGAGGTCGTCCGGCCGTACGCCCGCGAGTGCCCCGCCGTACTTGCCCTGCGGGGTGCGGACGCCGCCGACCAGGTACACCTCAGGCATCGGCGCCAGCCTCGTCCGCGACGTGGTGGCGCGACTGGAGCGTGAAGAACCGCCCGGCGACGAACCAGTCGTCGGTCAGCGACGCGGTCGCGGCCGGGTTCGCGGCCGAGCCGTGCAGGTCGCTGAACGCCGCGGTCTGGTTCACGAAGACGCTACCGGTCAGGTTCTCGGAGAGATGCACGCCCGCGTCCAGAGCGGCCTCGCGAGCGGCGGCGAGGACATCCGGCGAGGACGAGTACACCGACGCGGTCAGCGCGCCGTGGTGGCGGACCGTCTCGACGAACACCTCGAGGCTGTGCTGCGTGGATTCGGTGGCGATGATGAACGAGACCGGGCCGAACCACTCCCGGGTATAGACCTGTCTCTTATACACATCTCCGAGCCCACGAGACCCG
>JBKOWB010000321.1:0-6715 GCA_046724195.1 Actinomycetota bacterium | reverse complement strand
GCGCTCGGCACGGTGGCGACGCTCATCAAGCAGGAGCTGCTGCTGGTCGTGGTCGGCGGTGTGTTCGTCATCGAGGCGCTTTCGGTCGTCATCCAGGTGGCGTCGTTCAAGACGACCGGCAAGCGGGTGTTCCGGATGTCGCCGCTGCAGCACCACTTCGAGCTGGCGGGCTGGAGCGAGGTCAACATCGTGGTGCGGTTCTGGATCATCGCGGGCATCGGCGTGGCGATCGGCCTCGGCCTGTTCTACAGCGACTTCCTCGCGGTCATGGGTTAGAAGTAGCGACACGCTGGTGGCGTGCCGGGTTGATCGACGCCGGGACGCGATGATGTGGGCCATGGGGGAGGACCAGAAGCCGAGGCCGTCGCTCAGCCGGCAGTTGCTGCCCGCCGTACACGGTCTGCTGGCCCGGCCGCTGTCGTCGTACTACCTGCTGGTCGCCAGCTCGGGCCTGCTGCTGTTGATCGGCCTCACCATGGTCTTCTCCGCGACCAGCGTCAAGGCCTACGCCGAGCACGGCAACGCCTTCGCCGCGATCGGCAACCAGGCGGTGTACGCGCTGCTCGGCCTCCTCGGCTTCTGGGTCTGCCAGCGGCTGCCGGCGCGGACGCTGCGCGCGCTCGGCAAGTACGTCCTGGGCACGGCGCTCGGCCTGCTCGCCCTGCTCGACCTGCTGATGGCGCTCGAGTCGATCGGGGCGTTGAGCGCACCTAAGATCGGCCCCATCCACGCCGAACTGCTATGGCTCTACCTCGGCCCGATCGGCATCCAGCCCTCCGAACTCGCGAAACTCGGCGTGGTGCTGTGGGGTGCCGACCTCATCGCGCGCAAGGGACCCGCGCTCGGTCACTGGCGCGAGCTGGCCACGCCGCTGTTTCCCGTGGTCGGGCTGCTGTTCGTGCTGGTCGGCTACAACGACCTGGGCACCATGCTCGTCCTACTGTCGCTCATCGTCGGCCTGCTCTGGGCGGCCGGCGTACGGCTGCGCGTCTTCGCCGCGCTGGGTGTGCTGGGCCTCTCCGGCATCGGCCTGCTCATCGCGGCCGCCTCCCGCGGCGCCGGCTCCGGCCAGGCGGGCGAGCAGAACTACCGGCTGGCCCGCCTGACCAGCTTCCTCAAGCCGCCGGAGGACTGCGACCTCGGCGCCTGCTACCAGCTGCTGCAGGGTCGCTCCGCGATCTATGAGGGGGGCTGGTTCGGCGTCGGGCTCGGCAAGAGCGCGCTCAAGTGGGACTGGCTGCCCAACCCCTCCAACGACTTCATCTTCGCGGTGGTCGCCGAGGAACTCGGTGTGGTGGGCTGCATGGTCGTGCTGGCCTTGTTCTCGGTGCTGGCGTACACCGGCTTCCGGATCGCCCGGCGGGTGGCGGACCCGTTCCGCCGGCTCGCCGCCACCGCCATCACCACGTGGCTCGTGGCCCAGGCCGTGATCAACATCGGCGGCGTCGTCGGGCTGCTGCCGATCACCGGCCTGCCGCTGCCGTTCATCTCCGCGGGGGGCAGCGCGCTCGTCGTCACTCTCGCCGCCATCGGCATGCTGGCCTCGTTCGCCCGCGCGGAGCCGGACGCGGCCAAGGCCCTGAACGCCCGCCCGCCCTCTCGATGGGTACGGCTAGTCTGGGCCCCGCTGCCGCCGCTTCCCCCGCCGCGGCGGCCGGGACAACCGCGCACGCCCGCCGGGAAGGCGAGCACCCGGGCACCCGCGAGCACGGGGGGCGAGAGGAGACGGTGATGGCCCTGCTGCGGTCGGTCGTGCTCGCCGGAGGAGGCACCGGTGGTCACATCTACCCGCTGCTCGCCTTCGCCGATGCGCTGCGACGGCACTTCCCCGAGGTGCGGATCACCGCCTTGGGCAGCCCGAAGGGAATGGAGAACGAACTCATCCCGCCGGCCGGCTACGACCTGCGCATCATCCCGGCGTTCCAGCTGCCCCGCTCGGTCAACCTGAACCTGCTGCGTACGCCGGACCGGATGTACAAGTCGGCGCACGCGGCGGGCAAGGTGATCGACGAGGTCCAGGCCGACGTCGTGGTCGGCTTCGGCGGGTACGTGTCGGTGCCCGCGTACCTGGCCGCGTGGCGTCGCGAGCTGCCCATCGTGATCCACGAGGTCAACGTGCCGCCGGGCGTGGCCAACCGGATGGGCATGAAGTTCACCAAGTACGTCGCGGTCGGGTTCCCGCAGCAGCCGAAACAGGCCGAGTCGCTGCGCGACGCGCGGGTCGTCGGCGTACCGCTGCGCACCGCGATCGCCCGGATGGACCGGCCTGCGCTACGCCCGCAGGCGCTCGCCCACTTCGGGCTGCGGCCCGACCTGCCGGTGCTGTTCGTCTCGGGTGGCTCCTCGGGTGCGCGCACGATCAACCTCGCGGTCGCCGCGGCGGCCAAACGACTGACCCACGCCGGCATCCAGGTGCTGCACGTGCGGGGCGGGCGCAACGAGGAATTCGACGTGCCCAGCGACCTGCCTGTGCCGTACGTGGTGGTGCCGTATCTGTCCGACATGCAGCTCGGCTACGCGGCCGCCGATCTCATGCTCTGCCGGGGCGGGGCCATCACGGTCGCCGAGACCACCGCGATCGGGATGCCGGCCATCTACGTGCCGTACCCGCACAGCAACCAGGAGCAGAAGCGCAACGCGCTTCCGGTGGTCGAGGCCGGCGGCGGCATCCTGGTAGACAATGCGGAGCTCACCCCGGAATGGATCGAGCGTACGGTGATTCCGCTGGCCCGCGACCCGCAGCGGCTCGCCGCGATGGGCGCGGCGGCCGCCGGCTACGGCCGCCGCGACGGCGACGAGGCGTTGCTGGACTTCGTCTGCGAGGCGGTCGCGAACCAATGAGTTTCTCTACCAACAAGGGAGCACACCTGTGAACACGGCGGAGCTGACGCCGGCCGGCGAGTTGACCGCCGAGGACCTGGGCAGCGTGCACCTCATCGGCATCGGCGGGGTGGGCATGGGCGGCCTGGCCCGGCTGCTGCTCACCCGCGGCGTGCCGGTGTCGGGCAGCGAGTTGCGCGAGTGGCCGGCACTCGCCGCGCTGCGCGCGCTGGGCGGCACCGTCCACATGGCACACCAGGAGTCCAACCTGGACGGTGTCGACACGGTCGTCTACTCCAGCGCGATCCCGCAGGACCACCTCGAGCTGGTCGAGGCGCGGCGCCGCGGCCTGCGCGTGATGCACCGCTCGGAGGCGCTCGCCGCGGCGATGACGAACCGGCAGACCATCGCCGTCGCCGGTACGCACGGCAAGACCACGACGACCTCGATCATGACGGTGATCCTGCAGCACGCGGGCCAGGACCCGTCGTTCGTGATCGGCGGCGAGATCTCCGAGGCCGGCTCGAACGGCCACCACGGCACCGGACCTTACTTCGTGGCCGAGGCGGACGAGAGCGACCGCTCCTTCCTCATCTACCGGCCGCACGTCGCGATCATCACGAACATCGAGGCCGATCACCTCAACACGTACGGGGACCTGGCCGGGCTCACGGCCGCGTTCGGCGAGTTCGCAAGGCTGGTCGGCGACGGCGGGTTCGTGGTGACGTGCGCCGACGATCCCGGAGTCCAAGACCTGATCGCCGGACTGCGGGCCGAGGGCCGGATCGTCTACACGTACGGCGAGTCCGAGCAGGCCGACCTGCGTATCTCCGATGTGGTCTCGTCCGTGCAGGGCGTGCGTTATCGGGCCACATTGGACGGTACGCCGCTGGGCGAGATCAGGCTGGCGCTGCCGGGCCGCCACATGGGACTGAACAGCTCCGCGGCGGTGCTCACCGCGCTGCGGCTGGGCCTGCCGATCGACTCGATCCGCGAGGCGCTCGCGTCGTTCCCCGGAGTACGCCGGCGCTTCGAGCGCAAGGGCACGGCCGGCGGGGTGCGGGTCTACGACGAGTACGCCTACCACCCCACGTCGGTGAAGGCCGCGCTGCGCACGCTGCGGGAGGTGGCCGCCGACGGCCGCCTGGTGGTGGTGTTCCAGCCGTACCGCGTTTACCGGACCCGTGACATGCAGGCCGAACTGGCCGAGGGCCTGGCCATCGCGGACGAGGTGATCGTGATGGAGGTCTTCGGGCCGGGCGAGGTGCGCGGGCCGGGGGAGGGCGGCGTGGCGCTGACCGCGGCGATCGACCTGCCCGGCGAACGCAAGGTGTTCGTACCCTCCTGGGAGGATGTGCCCGCGGAGGTGGTCCGGCGCAGCCGCCCGGGCGACGTGGTGGTGACCATGGGCGCGCCGCCGATCTCGTTGATGGGCGACGAGCTGCTCGACGCGCTCGCCGAGGCGGACGGGAAGCAGTAGCCGGTGGCCGGCGGGGGCGGGCGCAACTGGCGGCTGGTGCGGGCCGACACCGACGCGGTGCCGTCGTCGGTGCGCCGGTTCATGGCGCGCGCCCGGCAACGGCGGCTGCGGGCCGTGCTGCCCTGGGCGGTCGGGGCCGGCATCGTACTCGTCGTCGGGGTACTCGTGTGGACGGTGTTCGGCACGTCCGTGCTCGGCGTCCGGGACGTGCGCGTGGTCGGGACGGAATGGCTCACCCCGCTGCAAGTGGAGCAGGCTGCCGCCGTACCCATGAAGGAACCGCTGGCCCGGATCGACCTGGACGCGGTCCGCGACCGGGTCCAAGGTCTTTCCGCCGTGGACCGCGCGATCGTGTCGCGGAGCTGGCCCGCGACGGTCGTGGTGCAGGTCGTGGAGCGCACGCCGGTGGCTGCGGTGCCGGCCGGCAAGCAGTTCACGCTCATCGACGACGAGGGCGTGGCGTACCGCACCGTGTCGAAGCGGCCCGCCGGGCTGCCGCTGGCGCGGCTGGTCGCGCCCGGGCCCGGCGACGTGAACACGCACGCCGCCCTCACCGTGCTCGCGTCGCTCACCACCGAGCTGCGCGAGCAGCTCGTCGCGATCTCGGTGGAGGCGCCCGCGCGGATCAAGCTGGTGTTGCGCAAGGACCGGACGGTGATCTGGGGCGACGACACGGCGAGCGGTACGAAGGCGCAGGTGGCCACGGCTCTGCTCCAGCGGGAGGGCGACACGATCGACGTAAGCGCACCCGACGTGGTGACCATCAGATGACCGGACAGCAAGCGGCAACGGCGCATTCGGTCGGAGGTTACGGCTGAGTCGGATACTCGCCACGCAAGCGGGCTTCGACACGCCGAGGGGGTCCTTGGATGTCGGTTGACGTCCGCTTACGTTGCGTCGAGAGGTTCAGTAGTTGACATAACTCTAAGCCTCTAGTAGAGGGTGAGGGTTTCCTCGCCCTCCCTTGTACGGCAGCGGTTGTCGCAGTGCGGTCCGGGTCGGCCGCAGGGGCCCTCGACATCCGTCAACCCTGAAGGGAAGGCTGAGCCCGATGACACCTCCGCACAATTACCTGGCGGTCATCAAGGTCGTCGGCATCGGTGGCGGCGGCGTTAACGCCGTGAACCGGATGATCGAGGTTGGGCTCAAGGGAGTCGAATTCATCGCGATCAATACCGATGCCCAGGCGCTGCTGATGAGCGACGCCGACGTCAAGCTCGACGTCGGCCGGGAACTGACCCGTGGGCTCGGGGCCGGCGCGCAGCCGGACGTCGGGAAGAACGCCGCCGAGGACCACCGGGACGAGATCGAAGAGGTGCTCAAGGGTGCCGACATGGTCTTCGTGACGTGCGGCGAGGGCGGCGGCACGGGCACCGGCGGCGCGCCCGTGGTCGCCAACATCGCTCGCAAGCTGGGCGCGCTGACCATCGGCGTGGTCACCCGGCCGTTCTCGTTCGAGGGCAAGCGCCGCCAGGTGCAGGCCGAGGCCGGCATCGACGAGCTGCGCAATCAATGTGACACGCTGATCGTCATCCCGAACGACCGGTTGCTCGCGCTCGGCGACCGCGGCATCAGCATGATGGACGCGTTCCGCCAGGCCGACCAGGTACTGCTCTCTGGTGTCCAGGGCATCACCGACCTGATCACCACGCCCGGCCTGATCAACCTCGACTTCGCCGACGTCAAGAGCGTCATGAGCGGTGCGGGCAGCGCGCTGATGGGCATCGGCAGCGCGCGCGGCGACAACCGCGCGGTGGAAGCGGCCGAGAAGGCGATCTCCAGCCCGCTGCTGGAGCAGAGCATGGACGGCGCGCGTGGCGTACTGCTCTCCATCGCCGGCGGCTCCGACCTGGGCCTGTTCGAGATCCACGATGCGGCGCAGCTGGTCACGGACGCGGCCCACCCGGACGCCAACATCATCTTCGGCGCGGTCATCGACGACGCGCTGGGCGACGAGGTCCGGGTCACGGTGATCGCGGCCGGGTTTGACGGGGGCACGCCGTCGTACCGGCCGGCCGAGGCGGCCCGGAAGATTGGGGCGCCCTCGACGCCCGCGGTCACCACCTCGGCCGTGCCCGCCACCGCTGCGCCGGCGTCGACCCCGTCGCCGCGGCGGGTGCTCTTCGACGACGTGGACGTGCCGGATTTCCTCAAGAACGGCTCCTGACTTTGTGACCGACGCCGGCCGGCGTGCGCAGCTCGCCGCCTCGCTGGACGCGGTGCGGGGGCGGATCTCGCGCGCCTGCGCGGCGGCCGGCCGGGACCCGGGATCGGTGACGCTGGTCGCGGTGACCAAGACCTACCCCGCCAGCGACGTCGAGCTGCTGGCGGGGCTGGGCGTCACGGACATCGGTGAGAACCGGGACCAGGAGGCCTCCGCCAAGGTCGCCGAGGTGATGGCGGCCGGGGTGAAGG